>JACPZV010000352.1 GCA_016195295.1 Acidobacteriota bacterium | reverse complement strand
GTCGTTGCGAGCCCGACCAGGCCGCTGGCGACCAGGAGGTACGACGTCCAGGCGTGCTGCCGGGTGACGGCGACGGCGAGACCGGCGAGCGTGAGGACGAATGAGAACACCTGCCAGCGGATGGAGTGCGGCAGGAACGCGAACGGGTGCACGTCGGTGCGGTACACGGACGGAAACGCCGCCGTGCCCCACACGCCGGCGTTGATGCGTGTGCCCCACAGCGATCGCACGAACGGCAGCGGACTGTAAATGCGCCCGCGCCACAGCATGCGGCCGTCCAGGAATTTCTCGCGATGGTGGGCCATCAGCCACGTCTCGCCCTCGCCGTAGCCCACTTGCTGGCGCCAGTACGCGCCGACCGACGATCGATGGTGATGCCACACGAGCGCAGACGAGGCGAATCCGATCTTCCAGTTTCGCGCCTGCAGCCGCCAGCACACGTCCACATCGTCTCCGGCGCGGAGGTAGATGGGATTGAAGCCGCCGATCGCCAGCAGCGCGTCGCGGCGAAACGCCATGTTGCAGCCCGGCACGTGCTCGGCGATGCGATCGTCGAGCAGCACGTGCGCCGGGCTGCCGGGCGCGCGCGCGATGCACTGCGCGATCGGCGGATCGTCGGCGGGCACGACGTTCGGTCCGCCGGATCCGACGACGTCCGAGGTCAGGAACGGCTGGATGAGAAACGTGAGCCAGTCGCGATCGGCGCGCGTGTCGGCGTCGGTGTACGCCACGATCTCGCCGGTGGCCTCGGCGAGGCCGACGTTGCGCGCGGCGCTCAAGCCGCCGTTGGGCGTGTCGAGGACGCGCACGCGGGGGTGGCCGTGGCCGATCTCGCTCGTGCGATCGGTCGATCCGTCGTTGACCAGAATGATTTCGTAATTCGGATACGTCTGCCGCTCGAGCGACGTCAAACAGTCCGCGATCGTATCCGCCGCGTTGTACGCGCACACGACCACCGACACACGCGGCCACGTGACCTGCTGCGCGCGCGAGTACGGGGCGTCGGCGAACGCCGCCGCGACGGCGCACGCGGCCGGCTTCGGCCGCCGCGCGCGATCGACGAGTCCGAACTTCCAGTCCTCGACGGCATGACCTCCGCGCCACCACTCGTCGGTCCAGGCAAAGGCAATCGCGCCCGCCGCGCCCTCCTCGAACGCCGCGCGGACGTGCATCGACGTGATCGCCGCCTGGCCGTCTTCGCCTTCGCGCAGGCTGTCGGCGCCCGCTTCGGCGAGCAGCAGCGGTTTGTAGCCGGCGATGTGCTGCAGCCGCGCGAGGTACGCTCGCAGCTCGGGCTCGCGATGCAGGTAGACGTTGAACGCGCAGATGTCGAAGAACGAGAGGTCGAGGAATTCCGTCGGCGGAAAGTTGACGTACGTGAAGAGGTTTTCGGGCGACGCGGCTTTCGCGTCCTCGTACAAACTGCGCAGGAAGCGCTCGACGCTCAGGCGGCCGTGCCAGCGGACGACACCGGGCGGAATCTCGTTGCCGAGCGCGAACGTGAGCACCGCCGGATGATTGCCGAGCGCGCTGACGTGCGCGATCAATTCCCGGCGGATCGCGCGCCTCAGACGGCGATCGTCGAGAAACGCCACGTGCTGCGACCAGGGCAGCCCGACCAGGACGCGGAGGCCCTCGCGCGCAGCCGCGTCGAGCAGATCGCGGCGGGGCGGCGTGTAGGTGCGGACCGTGTTGATGCCGAGACTCGCCATCTGGCGGAAGTCCTCGGCGACCTGCTGGCACGACGGAAACTGGTAGCCCTCGGCGTCGGGCGCGAACGTGCCGTAGGCCACGCCCTTGACGAGGAATCGATCCTCGCCGGCCGCCTGTTCCGCGGAAGCCGTGGCGCCACTGCGCGGCGAAGGCGCGACGCGTAGGAATTTCCCGTCGGCGGCAACCCGCGTGCCTGATGCGGATCCCGTTCCGGCACGGACCTCCGGGTCGGCCTGAACTACGGTGCTCACAGGAAAGGAGAGTCGGCTTTCCGCGACGGATGCAATATCTACGATTGTATCAGTCGAAGACGGGTGGGGCGGGTGAGGCTGGTGAGGCGGGTGAGGCTGCCCTACCCGACCTCACCGATCGATTCGCACGCTGCCGCTGAAGGTCTTGAACCGCAGGTGGTCGCCGCTCGCGCCGTCGGGCCCCAAGTCGGCGCGGAGCGATCGCCGGTTGCCGCTGCGCAGCACGAGCGGCCGCTCGGAGGTGAGATGGCCGCTGAACGAATTGAACGAGACCGAGCCCCTCGCGCCTTCCGGCACGTGGAGCTCGATGTTGCCGCTGAACGTGTCGATGTCGATCGTCTGATCGGGCGGCCACGCCTTCTCGCGAATGACAATCGATCCGCTGAAGGTGTGCGCCTGGATCGGGCCCACGACATCCTCGAATTCCAGCCGCGACGAGAAGCCGTGCGCTTTGAACGAGCCCTCGACGCCGTTGACCGTGATCGGCGCGCTGAACACCGACAGATCCAAGTTCGTCCGGCGTGGGACCTTGATGTCGAAGTCGGTCTTGACGACGTTGTCGTTGCCCCAGAACCACGTGCGGTCGCGACGGTTGGCGTCCACGACGACCACGTTCGAGCCGTCCGCGCGGATGTCGAGCGTGATCCGGTCGAGTCGGTCGCGCGTGCCGTAGCGCACGGCGTCGATGACCGCTTCCGGACGCTCTGAAACCGTGATGTGAATCGGGCCCGAGAAGCTCTTCAGGCGAAACGTGCCACCCGGGTCGAGCCTCAGGGTTTGCGTCACGTGTTCGGTGATTTCCTGCGCGCCGGCGAGCGCGGGCGGCGCGGAGAGGGCAAGGGCGGCGAGGACGAGGACTGTATTTCGCATGCGGTCTTTGACGAGACCCTACGCCAAAACGTTCGCCTTAGCAGCCCTCAGCCGTCAGCCCTGCCCGGCGAGTTCAGATCCAACGCGCCGGTGTATATCGCCATCCCAACCACCGCGTCGACCCCGAGCGCCTCTAGATCGTCGATTTCCTTTCGCGTCGTGATGCCGCCGGCGGCGGTCACGCGGCGCGTCGTGGCTGCGCGCACGGCGCGGATCGCGTCGAAGTTGGTGCCGCCCATCAGGCCTTCGGTGTCCACGTGGGTGTAGAGGAACTCGTCGCAGTAGGGTTCGAGCGCGCGGACGGCGTCGACCGCCGTCAGCGGCAGGACGGTTTTCCATCCATGAATGACGACGCGCCCGCCGCGGCTGTCGACGGCGGCGATCACGCGCTCGCGTCCGACGGCGGCGCTCAGCGCCTTTGCGAACTCGAGATGGGGCGCTCCATCCTTAAAGAGAGACGAGCCCGCGATGATCTGTCGCGCGCCGGCGCCCAACACCTCTCGCGCGCGCTCGATCGTGCGAATTCCGCCGCCGACGCGGCAGGCCAGCGCGCCGGCAATCTGCCGGACCAACGTGAGGTTGTCGCCCGCGCCCATCGCGGCGTCCAGATCGATGACCTGGACCTTCGGAAACTTCTCGAACCGCCGCACCCAGGCGAACACGTTCTCGTCTTTAATAGCCAGCCGCTCGCCCTGCACGAGCTGCACGACGGCGCCGCCCTTGAGATCGATGGATGGAATCAGCATCTGGCTAACTCGTGAGGCCTACAGGCGTACCGGTATACCTCGTTGCTTTAAGTGTTCTTTGAGCGATCGCACGCTCGTCTCCGCGTAATGAAAGATCGACGCGGCGAGCGCGGCGTCGGCGCGGCCGGTGGTGAAGACGTCGACGAAATGATCGAGCCCGCCGGCGCCGCCCGAGGCGATGACCGGGATCGACACCGCCGACGAGACGGCCGCCGTCATCGCGCAGTCGAAGCCGATCTTGGTCCCGTCGCGGTCGATCGACGTCAGGAGGAGCTCGCCGGCGCCGCGCGACTCGGCTTCGCGCGCCCACTCGACGGCATCGCGATGGGCGGCGGTCGATCCGCTCCGTGAGTACACGGCGAAGCGGTCGCCGTCCGTCTTGGCGTCGATCGCGACGACGACGGCTTGGCTGCCGTAGCGTTCGGCAATGGTGGTAATGAGCGACGGTGTGGCGAGCGCGGCCGTGTTGAGACTCACTTTGTCCGCCCCCGCCTCCACGGCCGCGGCGGCATCGTCTTCGGTCCGGATGCCGCCGCCGACCGCGAGCGGGATGAAGAGCTCGCGCGCGACGGCCCGGATCGTCTCCGCCAGCGCGCGGCGTGCCTCGAGCGTCGCGGTGATGTCGAGGATCACGAGCTCGTCGATGCCTTCGAGGTTGTAGCGCCGCGCGAGCTCGGCCGGATCGCCGGCCGAGCGGAGGCCCTCGAAGTTCACGCCCTTGACGACCTGTCCATCGCGAACGTCGAGGCAGGCGATGATCCGTTTGGACAGCATGCGTGGTTATGAGCACGCGGAGGGAGCGGAGATCGCAGAGTGAGATTGGCCACAGAGACACGGAAACACCGAGATTCTTTGTACAGAAGACTCTCCGCGTCTCCGTGTCTCCGTGGCCATTTCTCTCCGTGATCTCCGCTCCCTCCGCGTCCTCATCCGGCGAGATCCAGGAAGTTCCTCAGCACCCGCAGCCCGACGTCGCCGGATTTCTCCGGGTGAAACTGCACGCCCGCGATTTGTCCGTGCTGGACGATCGCGGCGAACGGCTCGCCGTGGTCGGTCACGGCGACGGTGTCGTCGGTGACCGGCGCGACGTAGCTGTGCGTGAAGTACACCTGCGCGCCCGACTCGACGCCGTCGACGATCGAGGCCTCGCGCGTGATCGCGAGGCTGTTCCATCCTACATGAGGAATTTTGATCCGCGTGTCCGCCGAAGCCTCTGGCGAAGGCGGAAGCTTGTAACAACGTCCCGACAGCAATCCGAGCCCGGGGCAGTCGGGCGCCTCGTCGCTGCCTTCGAACAGCCACTGCAGGCCGAGGCAGATCCCGAGGACCGGGCGGCCTTCGCCGACGCGATTGAGGATCGCGGCGATCCACTCCGCCGCCAGCGCGCGCGTCGCGCCGAAGTGACCGACGCCCGGCACGATGATCCCTTGCGCGTCAGCGAGATCGTCCGGCGTGGCCGGCACGAACACGTCCGCGCCGATCGTCGCGAGCGCCTTTTTCACGGACGTCAGATTCCCCGCCCGGTAATCGATCAACGCGATGCCGGTGCTCAACGCCTCCCGCCCTTCCAGCCCTCAGCCCTCAGCCCTTCGCCCTGAGCCCTTCACAACAGCCCTTTTGTGCTCGGCAGCATCCGCGCAAGACGACGATCTTTGGCGCACGCGACGCGCAGGGCGCGCGCGAACGCCTTGAACACCGCTTCGATCTTGTGGTGGCTCGATCGTCCGTACAGCACCTTGACGTGGACGTTGGCCCGCGCGCCGATCGCGAATCCTTCGAAGAAGTCGTGGACGAGCTCGGTCTGGAGATCGCCGACGCGCGCGGCTTTCACACCCAGCGAGACGACAGCGTGCGCGCGTCCGCCGAGATCGACGGCCGCGACGGCCAGCGTTTCGTCCATCGGCATCACGAAGTAGCCCGCGCGATTGATGCCGCGCCGATTCCCGAGTGCCCGCGACACCGCCTCGCCGAGCGCGATCCCGAGGTCCTCGACCGTGTGGTGCTGGTCGACGTCCAGGTCGCCTTTCGCGTCGACGCGCAGATCGAACGCGCCGTGGCGCGCGACCAGCTCCAGCATGTGATCCAGAAACCGGATGCCGGTCCGTACGTCGTAGCGCCCTTTGCCCTCGAGCCCGATCCGCAGCGCGATGCGGGTTTCAGTCGTCTGCCGATCGATTACCGCGCGGCGCATAGAACCTCTTCCATGACGGCGATGCACTGCCGAGTATGCGAGACCACACCCGTGCCGATGCGCGCGCAACCGGCACAACCCGGTTCCGTCGAGCGATCGCGAATGTAAATGCCGCGCGCGAAGGCGCCGTTCACGAGCGCGTCAAGACGATCGCCCGCGTGCACGAGGACGAAGTTCGCCTGACTCTTCCAGTAGGTCAGGCCAAGCCGATCGCAGGCCGCGTAGAACAGGGCCTTCGATTCGTCGACCTGGCTTAGGTAGTCGTTCAGGTGATTCAGGTCGGTGAGGGCCGCTTGCACGGCGGCGACCGCGGCGATGCTGACGCTGTACACCGGAATGGCGCGTCGAATCGGATCCATGCGATCGGGCGTTCCGACCAGGCAGCCGATTCGCAGTCCGGCCAGTCCGAACGCTTTCGAGAACGTGCGCCCGACGATCACGTTGGGGAACGAGGCCAGCTCCGGGATGAAGGAGTCGCGCGCGAACTCCGCGTAGGCCTCGTCTACGAACACGATCGCTTCCCCCGGCACGCGGCGCGCGAGGGCGCGAATCGCGTCGAGCGGCATCGACACACCGGTCGGGTTGTTGGGGTTCGTGAGAAACACGACGCGCGTGTTCGGCGTGATGGCCGCGAGCACGTCGTCGAGCGGAAAACGGAAGTCGGGCTTCGGCATCACCTGCACGAGCCGTCCGCCCGCGACGGCCGTGTCGAAGCGAAAGATCTCGAAGGCCGGCTCGGGCACGATGGCCTCGAGAATCGGTCCGCCCGGCGCGGGTCGAAGGTAAGCCACGGCCATTGCCATGATCCCTTCGTCGAGCCCGTTGGTCAGCGTCACGTGATCCGGCGCGACGCCGAGGTACTCCGCCACCGCCTCAGTCGCCGCCGTGTACGGCGGATAGAAACCGATCTGCTCGGGACGCAGCCTCGCGAGCGCCTCGATGACGCGCGGCGAACACCCGCCGGTGTTTTCGTTCTGATGCAGTCGAAGCCCGTCGTAGAGCTCGGGGGGTTTTTGGTAGTGGCTCATAGGCCTAGCCGGACTTC
>JACPZV010000351.1 GCA_016195295.1 Acidobacteriota bacterium | reverse complement strand
CCAGCCCGTTGACGCTCAGGGTGGGCAGGAGGCCGGCCCGGGCAATCTTCACGGTCTGGCGCTCGGCCGATACGGCCAGTTCCTGTGTCCGAAGCTCGGGCCGCTGCCGGATCGCGAGATCGAGATGCTGCGAGAGCTCGCCCGGCTTGGGCTCATAGGCCAGCACGCCGGCCACCTGCACTTTGTTCGCGACTCGCTCTCGCCCAATCAGCGAGCTGAGCTGCGTTCGGGCGATCTCCTGACCGTTGTGGACCTGGATCAGGGCTTGTTCGATCGCGGCGACGCGCGTGTTCACCTTGAGCAGCTCGACCCGGGCCGCGGTGCCCACCTCGACCTGCTCGCGCAGGATGCGCTGCGACTCGCGGAGACTCGCCAGCGAGCCCTCAGCGGCCTTGATTTCCTCGGCGAGCTGCAGAATGCGGTAAAAGGTGGCCGCCACCTGCTCGATGAGCTCCTCTTTCGAGAGCCGAAGGCGCTCGTCGGCGATGCCCTTTCCGGCCTCCTCGCGGCCGATCGTCGCCTCAATCCGACCCCCGCTGTAAACGGGGACCGAAAATCCGACTCCGAATCGAAACAGGCTGGGGTTGTACCGAAATCCGGACAGCTGGCTCAAATCGAACACCGCCCCACGCATGGGGAGCTGCCCCTGAGGGCCCAGATAATCGTAGCCCGTCGAAAAGTCGAACCGCGGCAGCCGCTCGGTCCGCGCAAAGCGCACCGATTCCCGAGCGACTTCCACGCCGGCCGACGCGGCGCCCACAGCGGGGCTTTGACGCAGCGCCTCGTCGACTAGCTGCTGCAAGCTGAGTCCCGCCGGTTGCTCGGCGGACGACTTCGCCGCCGTGACGGATGCGCTGGCGGTCGGCGCCTGCGCGGCAGAGGTACCGGGCCCCGCCAACGATCCCAAGAGCAGGATCGGAAGAACAACCTGTCTCTTCGACACCACCATGAGCGCACTCCGGGTGCCCGGGGGCTTCACCCGGGTCCAATACAGGTTATAACGCCCAGGATCGTCCGCAGGTTAGGGCGACATACACCATCACGCTGAAAGGCCCTAACCAATCGCCAGCCGTGAGCGTTTTAACAGAGACGTGGGCCGTCGCTCGACACCCTCGTGCGTCCGTGGGTCTTGGTCAGCCGGCGAGCAGGCGGAGCAGACAAGTAGCAAGGAGGATGTTCATGGGCGTCATGAAGTCGAGACAGGTGGGTTGGTCGCTGACGCTGCTCGCTGTCTTGGTACTGAGTGTGGCCACGCTGGTCGCTCAACAGATCAAGGTGAGCCAGACGATTGTCGAAAAGGTCATTGACAAGCCCTACCAAGCGAGCGTGGCCAAAATCGACGCGGCGATCAAGGCGGCCCGGTTCATGGTCATCGGGGAGCCGAACTTTCAGATGATGCAGCGGATGGTCGGCCGGGAACGGCGCGGGGCGAAGGCGTACTTCATCTTCCGGCCGGACCTCGGCACGCCCGTCTTCGACAACGACTACAACGCCTCCATGGAGATCCCGCTGAAGATCCTCATCTACGAGCGGGAGGACAAGAAGACCGTGGTGCGGTACAAGCTGCCGTCTGCCGCGCTGGCGGACTACAAGGGCCTGAGCTCGCTGGGCAAGGACCTCGATACCGCGCTCGAGAATATCGTCGCGGCCGCAAGCAAGTAGAACGCAAATGATCCGCTCATTGCCGTCGGCCCTATCAGCCGCAGGCTCAAGTCATACCCCGTTCACGTATCGCCGTCTGTTATGAGAGACGGAAACAAGGAGAATGCCATGAACAAGGAGAATGCCATGCCTACTCGCACGTCCCGCGTACTTGTCGGCTCGCTCGTCACACTGATGCTGCTGTCGGTCGGCGTCGTGGCCCAAGAAAAGAAGACGATGGCCGTTCCGAAAGACCGAGGCATGGTCATGTCGAAGTACGGTTTCGACGAGACCGTGAGCAACGTCAAGCAAGCGATCGAAGGACAGCAGATGATGGTGCTCTTCTCGGCCGACCACCAGCAAATGCTCAAGATGGTGGGCGTGGACGCAAATCCGATGACGACCGTCGAGTTCTTCCACCCGCGATACGGCAAGCGGATCTTCGAGGGGAACATGGATGCCTCGGCGGAGGTCCCGCTGCGCATCATGGTGATGCAGGGACCCATGGGCACGATGGTGGAGTGGGTGAAACCGTCGACGACCATCGGCAAGTACAAGGGGCTCGGCAGCCTCGGCACTGAGTTGGATGCGACACTGCAGAAGATCGCCTCGGCGGTAGCGAAGTAGCGAATCCGGGATCAGGTTTCGTCCAACGAGCGTGGAAAGGCCCCGTGATGGCCTGCTAGCGATTCACGATCCCGACCGCCCGGCCATCCAAACGTGACGTGGACGACCACGCCTTGAACCGCGTGGCCCGACGAATCGAAGTGTCGCTATGACGTTTCCCACGACGACCCCGTTCGTGTTGCCGATGGCCTTGACGCTGTTGCTCGTACCGCAGTCGTTGGTCGGCCGACAGACCGGCCACCGAAATGTAGTCATCCTCAGCCCGGATGGGAGCGACCGGCGGTTGGCCGCCGCCCGTGAGGCCATCGCGTTCTGGAATCAGACATGCTCAGAGTTGAAGGTGCCGGTGCGTTTGCTTGAAGCCGAGATCGTCCTCGCATCGCCCATCGTTCCCGTTCTCGATGACTACATTCAGCGGCTCATGAAGGCCGACGAGGCCCCCAAGGCACCGCGTGAATTGACCGATCTCCGCGGCGACATCATCATCTGGTTGTCCACGGATGAGCAGCTCATCTCGTCTGAGTGGTCAATTGGCCCGACACGTGCGTTCATTGCGATCCGACCGGATCTTCAGCCGCCGCTCAGCCTGCCGAACGTCTCGCGCAATGTGATCGCGCACGAACTTGGACACGCCCTGGGATTGACACACAACAGTGATCCTACGGCGCTCATGTGCGGCAGACCGGCGCCGTGCCGGCCGGCGCAGTATCAGTCCGAGGAACCCAGGTTTTTCCCTTTGACGGCGGCGGACCGTGCAGAGCTGCTGCGCCGTCACGGCTTGGGATAGTGAGGTCGTATGGGGAAGACGTATCTCGTCATGATCTTCCTGCTCGCGGCCAGTCTTGCAGGGTCCGCTCAAGAGCCGTTCCAGCGGGACAAGATCATGGTCAGCCGTGGCAGGACTCCGTATGTCCCCTTGGACGATCCGGAAGTCATCTCGGCGGCTCGAGCGAGGTATCTCGGTGACGAGGAGGAGGTGCTTGGCGCGACGATCGCGGGAGAAAGCCGCGCCTATCCGCTGCGCCTGATGGCGTGGCACCATGTCGCGAACGACTCCGTCGGCCCGGCGCATTACCCGCTTGCCGTCGTGTATTGACCGGTGTGCGGAACAGGGGTCGGGTTCGACCCTGTGATCGGCGGACGGCGGCTTACCTTCGACTTCTACGGAATCTACAACGGAGAGTTCGTTTTCTATGACCGCCAGACGGAAAGCGTCTGGTCGTTGACCGGTGGCTTTGCGCTGGACGGGCCGTTAAGAGGGCAGCGTCTCACGATGGTTCCCGTGCTCCACACGACGTGGGGCACGTGGAGGCAGCTGCATGGTTGGCGCGGACTCGAGGCGCCGGCGTCGTCCGCGGGCACGTCGTGGCTCAGGCCTCGATGACGAGCGATCCGGCCGTCGACGCGCGGACGGATGAAGAATTGATGCGCGTCTATCAGGCCGGCAGCCAAGAGGCCTTCGACGAACTGTATGCGCGCTACGCGAAGCCGATTTACAACTTTCTGCGTCGCATGGCGCAACCTCGGGACGCGGCTGACGATCTGTTCCAGAAGACGTTTCTGAAGCTGCACACGGGGCGGCACCAGTATCGCCCACAGGCGCCCTTTCGCCACTGGATCTTTACCATCGCCCGCAACGTGCTGCGAGATGACGCGCGTCATCAGCGACGGCAACCGATTGCCAAGAGTGACGTATTCAATGAGCAGATTGGTATGGAACGCGCAAAGGATCCGCGGGGTCACAGCCCCGAAATTGATCTCATCGTGTCGGAAGCGATCGGCGCATTGCCACTGACCCAGCGCGAAGTCATCGTGCTGAATCGCTATCGGGGTATGAGCTATGCGGAGATTGGAGAGGTCCTGGGCATCTCGGAGAATGCCGTCAAGCAGCGCGCGTTCCAGGCCATGCAGAAGCTCCGCCGCTCACTGGACATCGTCACTGGGGAGCTGAAGGAACCATGAGTGCCGAACCCGGAAAACTGTGTCACGAAGTGCGAGTCGAGCTGCCGGCTCTAGTAGCTGGCGAATTGGACCACACCGCTCGGGCAGCGGTCGAGGAGCATCTGTCGTTCTGTTCCGGTTGCCAGTTCGAATGGCACGAGCACGAGCTGGTGTGGCGCTGCCTGAGCCAGTGCGAGGACGTCGATCCGCCGGAAGAGCTGCGCGCTCGGGTGCGACACGCGATTGCGGGCCTCGAGTAAAGGAGGCGCGGTTAGCTGCGCAGCTCTTGATGCTCGCCGGTCTGCCCTCGCCCAGGCACGCCAGCACCCACGAAAGCGGCCTACACAAGCCCAACACCCGATCGAGATACTTGCTCCGGCCGGGCACGTCCCCTGCCGACGGTTCACGCGAGGTAACGATGGCCGAACATGCCGGTGTGCCGATTGTGCTGACCGCTCCGCTGACCGAGAGTATCGATCACGCGGGCTTCTTCATCCAGATGTCGCTGGCGTCCATGCCCGGCTGGATGGAATGGGTGATTGACAAGAAGTATCCGGCCTGGCGTAACGTTCCGACGACCAGGACCGGGGCCGCCGGGACGGCGCCAGCCGGCCTGCGGGTGCTCGAGGCCGTACTGGCCCGCGAGTTCGGCCCCGAATGCGTCGCGGTGTGTTATCCCGATCAACTCCTCCAGTTCATCGGCGACGCGACCCGCGTTGTCGCGGTCTCTACGCACAACCCGCTCGGCACGACCTTCGCCGCAGGCGTCTATGCCTCGATCTTCGGGTCGTCGCGCGAGCCGATCAACGCGCTGTATGCGCGCCGGATGTTCGACACGATTCGGGAGGGCCGCCGGCGATACCGCTTCACCGTCATCGTGGGCGGTTCAGGCGCGTGGCAAATCGAAGAGACGCAGACCGAGGAAGAGCTCGGCATCGACACCGTCGTCAGCGGTCGCGCGGAGAGTGACGAGGTCGTCGCGTTATTTCGGCACGCGCTGGCGGGCGATCCAGTGCCTCGGCGGATCGAGGCGCATCATCCTCACGACGCCGCCCAGCTCGTTGTGCCCGACACGCGCACGTCGTTCGGCGTCATCGAGATGACCACCGGCTGCGGCCGGCGGTGCGCGTTTTGTGCGCCCGACCTGCACCCGCGGATTTCGATCCCAAAAGACCGCATCATGAAGGCGGTGCGCGCGAACGTCGCCGCTGGGAACCGTCAGATCTCGCTCGCGACCGAGGACATGTTCATCTGGCGGACCGACGAAGCAGGCTTGCCGTTTTTCGTACCGAACCGGTCGGAACTCCTCGACCTCTATCGCAGCATCGTCGAATATCCCGGCGTCGAGCAGATCACCCTGTCGCACGCGACGATCGCCCCCGCGCTGGTCGATCCCGACTTGATCGGCGAGTTGAGCGCGCTGCTGCTCGATCGGAGCCCGATCCGGCTGCCATCGGTCAGCACCCATCCCGAAGGCCGCGTCCTCGCGCCGCTCATCGGGATCGAGACCGGGTCGGTTCGAGTGGCGCGGCAGATCATGGCCGGCAAAGCGCTGCCGTTCGACATCAAGGACTGGCCGCACGTCGTTCTCAACGGCCTGGCGATTCTGAATCAGCACAACTGGTTCCCGGTGTGCACGCTCATCGTCGGATCGCCGGGCGAAACCGACGAAGACTGCATGGCGACGCTCGACTTGCTGTACGAGGCGGAGCGCCGCGGCCTGCGCTGTATGTGGGTGCCATCCATCTTTACACCGCTGGTCAAGACCCGGATGCAAAACGGGGAGGGCGTCCGGGAGACACGGCACCTGTCGAGGCTGCAGTGGCAGGTGATCATGCAGGCCTGGGCCGTTGCTTCGCGCATCGGACTCCAGACGACGTGGGGCAAGCTCTCGTTCGGCGTCGGCTCACTTGTCCTCTGGGCCGCGCGATTGCGGCGCGTCAACGGCCCCAATTTCACCTGGCCGCTCGTCCAGTTTTCGGGACTCGTCCCGGAACGGTGGCTCGAACGCGCCGGGTCGATCTACGGCGGTCGGCCGCTGCCGCACGTCACGCGCGACGATCTGCTCGCGACGGTGCGACCCGACTGGTGTCAGGCGATCACGGCTGGCCGGGGAGGCACGCCGTGGTCACGTTCGCGCCGACTCCGCATGGCCGCGCTCTGACACCACGCCGAAGGCATTACGATGGACCGTGACTCGAGGCACCCGAATGCACAACGGAGTCAGGGTATGGCAGGCGGAAAGCGGAGTGGGAAATGGCGTTGGCGGATCTTCTCCGGCATCCTCTTGCTGGTGTGTCGCTTATCGAGCCGCGGCAGTCACGGCGGCCCCATCGGGACCCGTGTGTTCCGCACGACGGAACAGTTCGGAATGGACGTCGCCCCCCCCGTGCTGTTCGCGCTGGTATGGCTGGTGGCTGACACGGCGCAGCCGACGGACGGTCAGGTCAGGCCGCGGTAAACGTTCGACGCCAGGCGTCGCCCTCGCCGCAACGCGCCGCTGGCGGGCGCAGTCGGCATCTTCCGCAGACGTGTCTCCGCGGGATTGCCGACACTAACCAAGTGTTTTGTACCGGCGTTCTGAAACGAGTGAAGAGTCCCGAGGACTCGCACAAGCGAGCAACAGGAGGTGCACGATGCTGCGGCGTCAACGATGGATGTTGCCTGCGGTGGCCCACTGCAAGGAAGGCTGCCAACGGACGTCCTGGGCACGACGCTAAACTGCCCACCCCCAACGTTGCGGTTCATACGTGTTGGTTCATGAGGCAGGCCATGGCTCAGATCGTGAGTTACTTGATCCCACTTCTTGACGAGGCCGATCACGTCATGAGCTTGACCTGCCAGTACTGCGGCGCAACGATCGGACCGCTTCTCGTGAGCGAGGACGGAGACGATGGGATCGTGTTTCAGGTGAACATTCCGCACCAATCGGAGTGCCCTCTGTCTTTGGCGGGTGAACGTTTCGTGAGGATGCATTAAAGAGGCGAGACACGAGCAACCTCGGCGACCTGTT
>JACPZV010000058.1 GCA_016195295.1 Acidobacteriota bacterium | reverse complement strand
GCCACGGCGACGGCGGGCGGCGTGGAGACGGGGCGGCCAAACTGCGCCGGGTCCGCGAGCGTGTACCGGTTCTCCGCGATCGATGCGCGGCCGAAATACGCGCGCGAGCTGATGTCGACGTCGTCGGCGAGCTTCACGGCGAAACGCCGCGCGGTCACCGCACCCGGCCCACGCGCGCCCGGTCGACCCTCGCCGGGCTGCACGTTCCATCCCCTCGCCGCCTCTATTCCGATTTCCGCGATGTCGGCCCGCTCGATCGTCATCGGGCTGCGATTCGCGAGCTCGGTCAGAATCTCGAAGGACTGGCCGGGCACTGGCGCACCGCGCGTGGAAGACGACGCCGTGAGCTCGACGCCGAGTGCCGCGTTGATCGCGTCCTGGAACTGCTGTTCCTTCACTTTCAGCACGAACATCGCGTCGGGCGAGACCGTGGCCGCATTGATCGCCGCGCGCGTCGCCTGCAGGCCGCGGGCGAGCGCGGGCACGCAGGCCGACGGGTTGCCGACCGTGAACGCCGCCACGGCATCCTTCACCGCGCGATCGATCAGCCGCAGCGCCTCGTCTGCGCCGCCGGCGGGCACCGGCTGACCCAGCGTTTTGAAAAGTCCTGGAATCGTCGTGTCGATGCCGTCGAAGAATCCGCGCTCCTTAGCCGGCGCGCCGCTGAGCGTCGTGGCCACGCGCGTGTAGTACGCGGGCGACGGCCCGAGCTGCGGCGTGTACCGCCCGCTGTTCTGCGAACGCTGGAAGCTCAAACCCAGCCGTGCGAAGTTCGCATATGAGTCACCGAGCCAAGGACTGTACTCGCTCGGATCAACACGCAGCGTCCAGTTCTCGTTCTCGCGCACGCCGCCGATGTACACCTTGAGCGGCTGCCACGGCCGCAGTCCTTCGGCGAACTGCTCGGGAAACATTCTTGCGTCGCCCGCGGCCTTGAAGGCCTCCTGCGTGATGAGTCCCGCGGTCGAGTGGTTGCCGTGGCCGTCGCGCGCGTTGCCCTGAAAACGTGAGATGAGGACGAACGGACGATCCATCCGGATCACACGCACGACGTCGCGCAGCACGTTCTCCTGGCCCCATTTCTCCAGCGCTTCGTCGAGGCGCTTCGAGAAGCCGTAGTCCGCGACGGTCGTGAAGTACTGCGTGCCGACGCCGTAGTACGCATCGGCGACCAGCAATTCCTCCGTGCGAATCACGCCGAGGCCGTCGAACAACTGCGGACCGATCGCGTTGTCGCCCGATTCGCCGCGCGTCAGCGTCATCAGCGACACGCGGACGCCGTCGCGGCGGCTGAGCATCGCTAGTACGCCGCCGTGTTCGTCGTCCGGATGCGCGGTTGTATGCAGCGCGCTCGCCGTCGTCTCGAGTTTCAACAGCAGTTGCCAGAGCCCGGCGGCGCCTTTGTCGGCCGGAAGCGTCGGCGGGGAAGCGAGAAGGGTGGACGCCGCGGCCGCCAGGACGATCCCGGCGGCCCAGGCGCGTGTGCGTCGCGACCCTGCCGCCTTCGCGCCTCCGGCGCTTCGGCGAGCCTCGCCGTGGCCTCGGCGGAGGCGGGAAAGGGTCGCGCTACGAAACTCAAATCTGCGGCTCACGCCGCAGAGATTACTGCGTTTTGAGCAGCTTGATGCTGCCATTGACAGTGGAAAGGAGATTGGACGAAGAACTCGAACCTTTGCGGAAGTAGGCCGGGTCCTTCCGGACCCGGCGCAGCTATAATCCAACCGCAATGAAGACACTCCTTCTCTCGCTGGCCGCTGTCGCCCTCGTCTCACTTTCCGCGCCCGCGCTGCAACAACAGAACAGCGAGAAAGGCGGAGACGATCGCACGGGTCCCTACGACGTCGTCGCGAACTGGCCGCAGCCGCTCGCGTACGCCAAGCCCGGCTACATCTGGGGATCGACCGGCGGCATTTTCGCCGAGTCGCCCAACCGCGTGTTCATCGCGAACCGCGGCGAGCTGAAGCTGCCGGACAAGTTGCCGTTCGGCTTCACCGGCTTCTGGGGGTCCTTCAACGAGCAGGCGACGACGCCCACGCCTGAATTCCGCAACTGCCTCGTCGTCGTGGATGCCAACGGCAAGGCGGTCGAGTCGTGGACGCAGTGGGATCACTTGTTCGCCGACGGCCGCGGCCCGCACTCGGTCACCATGAGCCCGTACGATCCCGAGCACAACGTCTGGGTCATCGACGACATCCATCATCAGATCTGGAAGTTCAGCAACGACGGCAAGAAGCTGCTGATGACGCTCGGCGAGCGAGACGAGGCGGGCAACGACGGCACGCACTTCAAGCGGCCGACCGACATCGCGTGGCTGCCCGATGGGACGTTCTTCATCAGCGACGGCTACGGCAACACGCGCGTCGCCAAGTTCGACAAGAACGGCAAGTTCCTGCTGATGTGGGGGACGCGCGGCACCGGCAACGGCCAGCTTCAAACGCCGCACTCGATCACGATCGATCGCAACCGCCGCGTGTACGTCGCCGACCGCGCGAACAACCGCATCCAGGTGTTCGACGAGAACGGCAAGTACCTCGACCAGTTCCCGAACATCCAGCAGCCGTACCACATTCGCGTCAGCGACGACGGCTTCCTCTGGGTGTTCTCGGGTCCGCTGGACAAATTCCTGAAGTACGACCTGAACGGCCATCTGCTGTACGCGTGGGGCACGCACGGCACGACGCCGGGACTGTTCTGGGCCGTCCACGAATTCTCGGCCGACACGGACGGCAATCTGTACACGGCGGAGGTGTTCGGCGGACGCTCGCAGAAGTTCAGGCCGCGCGCGGGCGCCGATCCGTCGCACTTCTACAAGCCGCAGCCGTTGATGCCGAAGACGGCCGGCACGGGCCACTGAAAAAGATCCCAACAAGGGCTCAGGGCAAAGGGCTGAGGGCTCTCCGGAGCCAGAAGGTGCCACGCTGATGACCAAGTCAAGCCTGTTGCTTCTGCTCGCACTCGTCGTCTTTTTTCCGGCGGTGACGCCGGCGCAGGGTCGCGCGAATTTTTCGGGGACGTGGAGGATCGCGTCAGTCGATCCGCCCGTGCCGGCGGGGCGCGGCCGCGGCGCCGCGGGCGGCGGCGTCGCCGGCCCGTACGCGGAAACGATGCTGGCGCAGGCGCCGGAGACGATCGTCATCGCGCAGACGGCGACGGCCGCCACCGTCCAGATCGGATCGGCGAAGATCGTCTACACGCTGGACGACAAGACGACGGAGCTGCCGCCGGGCGACGTGATGGCGTTCAAAAGCCGCGCGCACTGGGACGGCGCGAAGCTGCACCTGCATTACAAGCAGGGAATGAACTGGGGTCGTGACGTCCTGACACTGAGTGGAACGACCGGCGCGACGCTCACGCTGGTGCGCGATCTTGAATCGGGCGGCCAGTCGACGACGAGGACGTTGACGTATACGAAGGGTGGCTAGTGGCTGGTGGCTGGGAAATGCGCTACTGCTCTACGGCGTGCTTCGTCAGAAACGCCAGCACCTCGGCCTCGTTCACCGTCGTGAATGCCATCCCCGCTCGGTACATCAGCGATCCATCCGCGGGCTCGAGCCTCGCCCAGATCACGCTCCCATTGCAGACGATCGGATGCTCGCCGCCCCCGAGCTGCACGCGCATCACGCGATTGGGCTTCAACGCGCGCGGTGAGAGCACCTGCGCGCCGCAGGTCGAGAGATCCACGAGCACGGCGGCGCCGTCGTCTATCGAGACTTGGACGGCTTCCGGAAACGCCAATCGCTTCGCGCGCCGCACCGGCCGATCGTCCGAGGGTGGCGGGGCTGCGGGCCGCGGCGCGGCTTCGAGCGCCGCGATCCGTTCGCCGCGCTTCCTCACTTCGCGATTGCGCTCTTCGACTTCGAGTTCCAGATCGCGGATGCGCCGTGCCGCCTCGTCTCGTGCATAGTCGTACCGCGCGCGCGCTTCGGCCTCCGCGGCGAGGGCCGCGTGTTTGACGGCCTCCAGCTCGGCCGTGAGCCGGCCCGACGCCTCTTCAAGATCCGCGATGCGCGCGGTTGCCGCGCTCTGCAGCGCGTTGAAATCCTCCTGGAACTTGGCGGCGGCTCCGGCGGCGTGCGTGGCGGCGTCCCGATCGCCCCTGGACGCCGATCGCGCGCCCTCCAGATCGCGACGCAGTTGCGTGACGGATCCACATTCCGCTTCGAACGCGGATCGCAGGCGATCCAGATCGCGGCGCAGCGTCATCGTGGCCGCGCGCTCGGCCTGGAGCGCCTGCTCCGTCTCGCGAAGCGTTGCGGATTGTTCCTGCAACTTCGACTGGACGTCGAGACACGCGCGCGCGGCGGCGGCGTCGGCCTCGGCCGTGGCGACGCGCGCCAACTCGATCATCAGGCCCTCGATCGAGTCGCTTTGCGCGGGATCGGCGAGGGCCGTCTCGAGCGCGGTGAGACGGCCATCCAGCGCGGCGCGCAACGCCTCGAGCTCGCGCGGGGCGTTGCCTGGGAGAGGACGCCTCAGGTCGTCAGTCGGCGGGCGCATGGAAGGTTCAGTGGCAATAGCGGCAGGATGAAGTGCAATCCGAGCGCCACGCGTTTTCGGCCGTGTTGACGCCAGGTGCACGCCTGTGCGACGCGGATCCTGTAAGCGTGATGACGATTCTGTTGCGGCGATTCTTCCGGCGAAGACGCGCCGCGGGCGCACCACGCAAAAGGGTGGATGGATTGTCTCTTGCACCCTCACCTCGCGTGTTGCCCGACCGTCAGGTGCAAGTGCGCGCGGCCGCGTACGCCGCGGCCAGCTGGGCGCGCGCCCGCCGCGCGACGTGGATGGGCGGGGCCACAGAAGTAGGCCGGGTCCTTTTGGACCCGGCACCAAGCGTAGCCCGAGTGCTTTTGGAGCCGGCACCAGGCGTAGGCCGGGTCCTTTCGGACCCGGCGGTTGTCTTGGACCCAGCGATCGTCGCCGGTCCAAAGGTCCCGCCCTATATCGTCACGATCGCCGTCGAAGGGGCTCGCGCCATTGCGGAGGTCGCGCAGTCTTTCGAACCCGCGAAAGCTCTCAAGGTGGCCTGGCGGGCGTTCACATCCGTCGCCGTCATCGCGTCCGTGCTCGCGCTGGCGATGCTCGGCCGCGCGTACTGGAAGCTGGCGATGCAGACCGAGACGGCGGCGAAACTGCGCGCGGCCGCCGTCATCACGCCGCCGCCGCGGCCGGTCGTCGTGGCGAACGCGTCGACGGGGCAATTGCACCTCACCACCGACCCCGTTCCAGCACGCGTGATCGTCGACGGCAAACCACGCGGCGTCACGCCGCTGCTGATCGAGAATCTCACGGTCGGATCCCACTCGGTGGTGCTCGAGAGCGTCGAGGGTTCGCTCCAGGAAACCGTCAAGATCACGGCCGGAGACACGCGGGAACTCAACGAATCGATCTACCCGGGCTGGCTCACGCTGTACTCGACGTTCGATCTCGTCGCCACCGAAGCTGGTCACGAGATCCCGCAGGACGAACACCATCAGCTGCTGCTGTCGCCGGGCCCGCACGATCTGCGCTTCGAAAACCGCGCGCTCGGCTACGAAGAGACGCGGCACGTCGACATGAAGCCGGGCGAGGTGGCATCGCTGTCGATCGCGCCGCCGCGGTCGACGCTGACCGTGACGTCGAGCGCGCCGGCGCAGGTGTGGCTGGACGGCAAGCTGCTGGGCGACACGCCGCTCGGCGCCGTCCCGATCGATCTCGGCACGCACGCCGTGGTGCTGAAGCGCGCGGACGGCGAGACGCGCGAGCTCTCCGTGACGGTCACCACGAAGCCGGTGGTCTTGGACATGTAG
>JACPZV010000350.1 GCA_016195295.1 Acidobacteriota bacterium | reverse complement strand
GATCTGGGGCGAGGCCACCAGCTCGGCCGCTTCCATCAGCAGCGCGAACTTCTCGCGCACCACCGGATGCGTGACCACCTCAGTGAGCGGCGTCATCGCGCCGATCTCGAGCCCGCCGTGGGCTTCCTTGATGCCGCGCAGCGCTTTGATCTGGCTCAGGTCGACGACCACCTTGGGTCGCTTGAGCCGATCCTTCAGCCAGTCCATGCTGTCGAGGCCGCCGGCCAGCACCAGCGCGTCGGCGCCGTGCGTGTCGAGCAGCTTGATCGCGTCTTCGATGCTCGCCGGCTGGTAGAGTTCGAACGCCGGAATGATGTCGTGGATGGTCGCCATAAGAACGTGCTCCTTAAGAGAGATTCAGGAGGCTGGGGACTGGGGGCTGGAAGAACGTTTTTCTAGCCTCCAGCCTCTAGCCTCCAGCCTCTTCATCAGATATTGGCGGTCAAGGGTTCTTGGACGGCTTTGCCCGCGTCCAGCGCAGCCACCAACGTGCCGACCATGACCGGCGCGCGCTTGAACACATCGTCACCGACTGCGTCGGCTATCGCATTTAGCACCGCACAACAGCCCGCCGCCACCGGCGGCTCACCGATGCCGCGCGCGCCGACCGGCGTCTCGGGGTCGGGAATGTTCAGCGCGTCCCACGCCATCTTCTGCGGCGCGTCGAGAATCGTCGGCGGCTTGTTGTGATGGAACCGCTTGGCCAGCGGCACGCCGTAGTGCTGGTCGTACACCCAGTGCTGGCCGATCGCGTGGCCGATGCCGAGCATTGATCGGCCGAGGACCTGGCCGCCGAGCGCGTTCGGATGGATCACGGTGCCGACGTCGGCGACCGCCACGTAGTCGACGATGTGGTACTTGCCGGTTTCGACGTCGACTTCGACTTCGGCGAAGCCGGCGACGAAGGAATGCGTCACGCCGTCTCGCGGATACGCGTCGCGCGCGACGCCCATCAGCCCTTGACCTGCAAGCGCCGTCGCCGACGCTTTCGTGAACGCGTTGATGTTCGCCGGCAGCTCGTGGCCGTCGTACTTGCCGCCGAGATCGATCGCTTTCTGCGCGGCCTGCGCCAGCGTCATGCTGCCGCCGGGTCCACTGACGCGCTCGTTCGCGACGGTGTACTGTTCCGGCCTGCCGCCGTGCGTCTTCGCAGCAATCTCCTGGAGCTTCTTGACCGCGTCCGTGCCGGCCGCGTGCGCCGCGCGCGTGTGCGCGTGCGTCGTCTGGCTGCCGCCCGACACGCAGCTCCACGGCAGGTTCTTCCCCGTGTGGCCCCACGTGAGGTCGACTTTCTCCCACGGCATCCCGACCAACTCGGCCGACACGCGATGGCAATCGCTCATCGACTCGGTGCCGAGATTGCCGATGCCCGACTGGATGTACATCCGGCCGTCAGGCTTGATGACGAACAGCCCGTCGTACCCGGTCGAGCCGGCAACGAACGCGCTGGTCGCGACGCCGTAGCCGCGGACTTTCGATCCCTGACGCTTGCCGCCCTGCGCCTTGCGCTCGTTCCACCGGAACAGCTCCGATCCGCGATCGAGCGCTTCCTTGATGAACGCGCTCGTCGCGTACGCGCGCTGACCGCGCGGATTCGCCGGACCGAACTTCGCTTTGCCCTCCGGCGCGTTGACCCTGTGGATGGCGACCTGATCGACGTCCAGCTTGCGCGAGGCTTTCGCGAGAATCGGCTCGATCAGCACGATGCCCTGCATGCCGCCGGGCTGACTCTGCGCGCGCCGCGGCGGCGTGTTGGTGAGGACCGACACGCCGCGCCACCGCATCGCCGCCGGCTGATAGAGCAGCGAGACCATGCGTCCCGTCATGCCGGTGTCGCCGACCGCCTCGTACGGTCCGTTCTCGTTGACGACGAACATGTCGAGCGCCGTGATGCGGCCGTCCTTCGCAAAGCCGACCTTGAGACGCCCATGCACGGCGGGCCGCGCGCCGCCGATGTAGTGCTCCGTCTCGCGATCGATGCGCATCATCACCGGCGCGTTCAGCTTCTTCGAAAGCAGCGCGGGGATGACCGCCGAGATCGTTCCCGTCGCCTTGCTGCCGAATCCGCCGCCGGTGTACTGGCTGATCAGGACGATGTCTTTCTGATCCAGGTGCAGCCATCGCGACATCGATCCGACCGTCTGCACGACGCTCTGCGTCGAGCAATGGACGTACAGCTTGCCGTTCTGCCAGTACGCCATCGCCGAGCGCGACTCGAGCGTCTGGTGACTCGTGTTCGGCGTGACGAACGTTTCGTCCAGCACCAGCGCCGCGCTCTTGAGCCCGGCCTCGACGTCGCCATACGACCACTCGTCCGGCGTCTTGCCCATCGGCAGCCGGCCCTGCGCGTACTCGGCGGCCTCGGCGTCGGTCCATTTCAGCTCTTCGATCTCCGGCGGCGTCACCGGCTGGCCCACGGCGGCCGGCTTCGGCTTGCCCCAGATGTTGCCCTCGAGCCGCGCGTTGGCGCCGCCGGGCAGCAGGCTCTTGATCGGATCGACGGCGAACGGCAGCGTCTCCCAATCGATCTCGATCTTCTCGATCGCTTCCGCCGCCGTGAGCTCGTCAACCGCCGCGACGGCGAGCACGGGTTCGCCCTGATACACCGGCTCGTTCGTCAGCGCCTTCTCGCCCTTCGTGTTCGCCTTGATCGTCTGGCCGAGATCGGTGACGACGTCGGCGGGCGCGGGCAGCTCGTCGGCCGTGAGAATGCCTTTCACGCCGGGCATCGCGAGCGCTTTGCTCGCGTCGATGCGCTTCACGCGGGCGTGCGGACGCGGGCTGAGGAGCAGCTTGCAGAACAGCATGCCGTCGGCGCGGAAGTCCTCGGCGTATTTGGCCTGGCCGGTCACCTTCGCGACGAGATCGGGGGTCGTGTAGTTCTGGCCGATTAATTTGTTCGCCATGACATCAACCTCGCATCAGCTCGGCACCGCGCATGAGCGCGGTGAGAATCTTGTCGTAGTCCTGGCATCGGCACAGATTGCCGGAGACGCCATGCGCGAGCTCCTGGCGCGTCGGATTCGGATTGGTTTTCAAG
>JACPZV010000349.1 GCA_016195295.1 Acidobacteriota bacterium | reverse complement strand
CACGCGGGCGCGGTTGAATCGTGAACGCGTGAGGCAATTCACTTCGGTTCTGGGCATCATGACCATGCGCAGGGGCGCGCTCGTCCCGCAGGTCTCGCAGTAGTCGTGCGAGCCTGGCGCCTCGGGCGCCTGGCCCAGCGCTTCGGGATCGAGCAGCGCGAGCATCCCGCCGTCGCGCGCGTGATTGAAGCCGCCGATCATCAGGCGATTCGGCGCCATCCAGTGCACCGCCTCGATCCATCCGGACTGGACGTACGTGCCGTGCCGCCGAAACTGTTCATCGAGGACCGTGAGCAGACTCGCCGACCACTCGAAATGGTGCGAGGCGACGGCGAGGCGCCGCGGCGCGCGCGAGTCGTCCACGGCGAATGCGGTGATCGCCCACGGCGGGTCGTAGGTCGTCGAGTCGAACATCACGTGATCGTCGAACGAAAACGCACGGAGCGGTTTCCCGTCGCTGAGCCCGATCTCGAGCAGCTCGCCGCTTTCGGTGACCCCGTCGGCGAGGCGCACGCGGTGAGCGGTCGTGACGTAGGCCGCGGGATGCGGGCCCGCCAGGACGTGGGACTGTTCGCTCACTTCCGACAGCGCGGTGATGTACGCCGGGGAGAAGGGGTGTCGCCACAGCGCCGCACCCGTGGGATCCAGCGCCACGACGCCCGCCGGGGTGATTTGGAGCCGTACGTCGCCAGCCGGCAGCGGCGTCGTGTGCTCGCGCCACGCCGTGACGGCGACCACGGCAGCCGCCAACGCCACGGCCCCGGCACCGGCCAGCATTGAACGCGACGGCCGTGACGGCGACTCTACCGGGCTGCGTTCAACGCGCGCGTCCGCCGCATCCGGCCAGTTCACCGTGTCTGATCTGAGCCAGGCATCGAGCTCCGATCGGTAGGCGAAAACGGAACTCCCGTGTCCCCCAGGGACCCGCCCAATCGGCAGGCCGCGTTCGCGCTCCCACCGGCGGACGGTCCGCTCGTCCCGGTTCAGGTACGCGGAGATCGCCTTCCACGAATCGAGCCGGTCCGGACCCTTGGAAGGCCCAGGTTCCATGGGGAATTCCTGCGTCCGCCGCTAATGCCCCCATTTGCCGGTTGAAGCGGCCGACGACGAAATCCATTTTAGTCCGGCGGCCTCACGGCTCGCCAGAATGCCGATTCACCTGACGCGCCGCGAGCGCGAGATCGTGCAGGCCATCCTCGATGGCTGCACCAACCGGGCGATGGCCCAGCGCTTCGGCGTTACCGAACAGACAGTCAAGAACCAGCTCACGACGCTCTACACAAAAACCGGCGTTTCCAGCAGGCTCGAGCTGGCGCTTGTCGCGCTGCAGAAGGGTCTGGTCGAGGAAAGTTGACCGTGGGCCGCTTAGTACTTTCGTCCTCTTGTGATTCGAATCGTGGTGCGGAACCCTATCGAACCTGCCGCGAAGAGGAAACACGAGTGAACTTTGGGAACTAGGTCGGTTGGGGGGCTCATGAAGGGGACTCTTCCTGCGGTGGCCTTAGCGTGCCTGCTGAGTACCGGTTGCGGAGGGAGCGGTGGCTCTGACAGCTCGTCACCGACGGCGCCGACGAATCCTAACAACACGAACCTCTCCGGCACATGGACGGGAACGCTGACGCGGCCTTCGGGTCTGGGCTCGATCTCCGTTCGGTGGGTCGGAACGCAAGGGGACCAGGGCGCGCTGAGCGGTCCGCTCTCGATGACCTACAACGGCGTGACCATTCAGGCCAGCCTTACCGGTTTCTTCGCCGGCGGCATCAGCGAGCCCGCAGGCGTCCACTTCCAGATCTTGCTCAGCGCCGGCGCCTCTCCGGTCTCGCCCTCGTGCAGCATCGCCAACACCGACGCCATCATGATCTCAGGGCTCACCGCGCCTGTGACGACGCTCACATCGGGCGCCTTCGGTGTCAACTACAACCAGTGCACGGGCTTCATCGCGCCGACGCCGCCCACGAACTTCACGACCGACTCCTCGTCGGTCTTGACGCTCACCAAACAGTGAAACATGGAGTGTGCAAAATGATGAGCGAACGCGTGCGGACGGGATGTTCAATGTCTGTGAATCGCCTCGCGTTGACAGGCACCGTCGCAGCGATTCTGCTGTGTTCCGCGTGCGGCGGCGGATCGCCGTCGCCGGCCGCCCCATCGGCGCCGCGGCTTGCGGTCGCCCCCAGCGTGACGGCGGCCGCCCCTACCGCGGCCTGGTCCACTTTCAGTGCCGGCGCGGCCGTAGTCGATCTTGCGCGCTGCCTGAGTGGCGTCGCGGACGCGGCGTGTTTCTCGGGGGCACGTCCGATCGTGCGGGTCACCACTGCGGGGGCCACGGCGCCCGGCGCGCCGAGCGGCCTGACGGCGACGTCGAGCGGCGGTTTGGTCACGCTGACGTGGAGCGCTCCGGTGTCAGGCGATCCGGTCGTGACCTACATCATCGAAGCGGGATCGGCGCCGGGGCTCTCGAATCTCGCCATCGTCACGACGAACAGCACGGCGACGACGTTTTCAGCGAGCGGGGTGGGGAACGGGACATATTACGTGCGCATCAAAGCGCAGAACGCAACGGGGACGAGTGCAGCATCGAATGAAGTAACTCTCGTCGTCGGCCCGGTGGCGTGCACGTCCGCGCCCGGAGCGCCGACGAGTTTCGCGACCAGCGTGAGCGGCAGCACGGTCACCCTGACCTGGAACGCGCCGAGCGGGGGATGCGCGCCCACGTCGTACATCCTTCAAGCGGGATCGACGGCGGGATCGAGCGCGCTCGCGAACGACAACGTCGGCAACGTCACGCGCTTCGTCGCGACCAACGTGGGGACCGGTTTCTACTACATCCGCGTGGTCGCGTCGAACGCGTTTGGCAAGAGCGCCGCGTCGAACGAGGTCCTCACGACCGTCGGCAATCCGGTCATCCCGGTCGACATCCAGCCGCGCAGCTTCTCCGTCATCGGGACCATCTACGGATGCAGAGGCGGCGCCATCTTGTTTCCCTTGACCATTACCGCGCCGCCGAACGTCAGCTGGAGTTTCCTGCTCGCACCGGGCTCCTCGATGGATCCGCCGACCGGCAGCGGGTCGGCCACGGTGACGTTGGTTGTCGGAAGGAGCGCCCAGGTACTGCCCGGACCGGAGTGGGTGTGCGTGGACGGTGATCCGGTCAGGAACCTTGCAAGCTTTTCAGTTTGGTTCTCTGGAGGCAGAGGCTCGCTCTTCGTGGATCTCGGGTACCTGGTGGTGCAGCCGACGCTGCTGCTCAAATGAGTGACGTTGTTGTGTACGGCCGGTCGCGATCATGCGAGAGCTTGCCCTGTTCCTGTAGGGCCCGATGGCTTTCCCAATAGCGCGTGCTGAATGAGGCGCGGATCAGATCCAGCGCTGGCGTGACCGGTTGACGGCGCTCTATCGCAAGGCGGGAGTGTCGAACCGGCTCGAGCTTGTCACGTCGTCATCGCCACCATCGTGACGTTGGCGTCAATCGCATCCGCCGGGAACGGGAATGGCAGTGGACCGTCGGTGTTTCTGACGCTTCCGAATTTGGGGAACTCATGACGAGGAATCTTCTTGCGGTGGCTATGGGGTGCCTGCTGAGTGCGAGCTGTGGCGGAAGCGGCTCCGACGCCTCGTCACCGACGGCGCCCACGAATCCAAACAACACGAACTTCACGGGGACCTGGACCGGAACCCTGACGCGGCCTACCGGTCTGGCTCCCATCTCGGTGCGGTGGGTGGGGACTCAGGGCGACGCTGGTGTTCTCAGCGGTCCGTTCTCGATGACCTACAACGGCGTGACGATCCAAGCTTCTTTCGATGGTCAGTTCGGAGGCGGCCAAAGCAACGGCCAAATCGACCCGCCCATGATCTTTTTTCGGATCTCGCTCGCTGTCGGAGCCTCATCCGTCTCGCCTTCGTGCAGCATCGTATCGAACGGCATCATCTCAGGGTTCGCAACCGCGGCGACGTCGCTCACCTCGAGCACCTTTGACATCAGTTACAACACATGTCAGGGCTTCATCGCACCCGATGTGAACCGCACTCAACACGTCGAGACGACGCAGCTCACGATGAACAAACAATGACGGCGGGAAGGAGATGCCTGGTGACAAGGGTGATGACCCGGGCGGCGGTGATTGTCACGATCGGACTGTTCTCCGCGTCCTGCGGCGGCGGATCGTCAACGCCGTCGGCGCCGTCCGCGGCGCGGCCTGGTCCAACCCCGTCAGCCGTGACGCTCGCCGTCGCGAGCGCGCCAACGGCATTTGGCGCGTTGAGTGCGCCGCCAGCGGTGTTCGCCGCCGCTTCCGCGTTCGCGCGCTGCCTGCAGTCGTCTGGCGACGCGGCGTGTTTCTCCGCCGCGCGTCCGATCATGCGGGTCACCGTTGCGGGGGCGACGGCGCCCGGCGCGCCGAGCGGCCTGACGGCGACGTCGAGCGGCAGTTCGGTGACGCTGACGTGGAGCGCGCCGACGACAGGCGATCCCGTCGTCACGTACATCATCGAAGCCGGCTCGGCGTCCGGCCTCGCGAACCTGGCGAACTTCCCGACCAACAGCACGGCGACGACGTTTTCGGCCGGCGGCGTGCCCGACGGCACGTACTACGTGCGCCTGAAGGCGCAGAACGCCGCGGGCATGAGCGGGGCGTCGAACGAAGCCGTGCTCGTCGTCGGAACCCCCGCGTGCTCGAGCGCGCCGAATGCGCCGAGCGGACTCGCGAGCAATGTGAGCGGGCGCACGGTGACGCTGTCGTGGAGCGCCCCGAGCGGTGGCTGTGACCCGACCTCGTACATCCTTCAAGCAGGATTGACGTCCGGATCCAGCGCTCTCGCCAACAGCAATATTGGCAACGTCACGCGCTTTGTCGCGACCGGCATCGGGAATGGCTCCTATTACATCCGGGTGGTGGCGGCGAACGCCTTCGGCCAGAGCGCGGCGTCCAACGAGATCATCGCGACGGTCGCGCTGCCGAGAGGTGCCATCTCGGTGACAGTCACGCCGAACCCGGTACCCTTCAGCGGGCTGCCAATTGCGTCCGCCAGTTGTCAAGGTGTCGCGAACACGTGGTTTTACGACGAGACGTTTCAAGAGACCAACGGCGTGGCTGTGACCATCCGGCAGCGCGTCAGTACGATTAACGGCCAGGCGCTCACTCCGGTCTCCACCAACTTTGTCGTTCCAGCCAGTGGTACTTACGCGTTTGGTACGCACAGCTGGTGTGAAAACGGATCAGGCCCGTACACCGTGCAGACGACGTGGAGCGGGGTCGACGCAAACGGCAACAATATTAGCTATGTCGGGCCGTTGGTGACGTTGCTGGCCAAGCCAGGAACCACTGGAATCAGCAACGTGACGTTCAATTACACGTGCACGTCGCGGGACACGCCCTTCCACATAATGACGTGCACCGGCACCGCAGACTTCACGCTCAACGCGATTCCGACCACAGGAAGCGTCACGGCGATCATGGACTACGGGCCAACCTCTTCGTCTTCATTCCACGGGTCCGCGAATGCGAGTAGCGCAGGACCCGTCCACATCGCCAACTTCACGATGACGACCACGAGCGCGTGTCTCACGGCCTATACGACCGATTTCGTGGTCGTGGATGGGCCCGCAGTCGCCGGCGCTCGCGTCCTGGGATGGAAGTCCGTGGATGTGACCGCAACGTGCCGCTGAGGCGGAGAGTCCATGGGCGACGATCTCGAACCCGTGGATTTGACTGACGCTGACTGCGTATGATTAGTGGGCTCGGCGACGAGCCTCTTACATCATGCCGATCGTCAGATCCCAGTCGCGGATGGACGCGATTCAGGCGCCCATCATCCAGGTCATCGGCCGAATCATCCGCCACGTACCCGGCACGGCAGGGCGTGGTCCACTACGGCCCGCCGGCAGCCGCGCTCGACGCCGCGCGCGACGCGCTCGCCGATCCGGTCACGCACGAATATCAAAACGGCGCGGGCATCGAGCCGCTGATCGCGGCGCTGGGCGCGAAGCTGCAGGCGGAAAACGGCCTCGACGTCGCCCGCGGCAGCCGCGTGATGGTCACGGCCGGCGCGAACATGGCGTTCATGCACGCCGTGTTCGCCGTCACCGAGCCCGGCGACGAAATCATTCTGCCCGGCGGCGGGAGCAGCATACCGACTTGCGCCCAGGATCCCAGAGAGACGCCCGAGAGCAACCTGCGATTCCTGGGAAGTCTGGGCCGCGCCGGCACCAATCGTGTGTGGATTGGTACGACACCCATAAACCTCGATGTCAACGTGTTCTGGTGCTCGGACAAGTCGTCGTTCAACTTCGGGGCTGTCAAGGGCGTGCCGCAGCTGGAGTGCGTGGACCAGTAGGGGCACGGCCCGGCGGATCGCCTCGCACCGGAAGGCCAGGCGCGGCCGCGTGGCAGAGTTGCGAGAGCCGTGGGCTGGCTAGCAGGACACCGTCTGATGGTCCGGTTATTCGTCCGCTCTCGACCGAGAACGACGAAGAGGAAGCGTCCAGTTCTCCAGCGTCAACCCCTTCACGCGGCCGAACTCGGCGGTGTTGTTGGTGACGAGCCTCAGCCCGAGACTGCGTGCGTGAGCGGCAATGAATAGATCGTTGGCGCCGATCATCCGGCCAGTTCTTTTCAGGTCAGCGCGTATCTGCGCATAGTGCGTGGCAGCGTCCTCTCGAAACGCGAGGACCTCGACGTGCGGAAGGAACGCATGCAGTGCCGTCGCATCCTGCATTCGGCGCGGCGATACTTCAACACCATACAGGAGCTCCGATTTGGTGACGACCGATATGCAGACATCCGACACGGGGATGACGCGTAACCGTTTGATGACCGTCTGGCTCGACCGCTTCATGATGTACGAGCACGTGTCCGTGTCGAGCATGTAGCGCGCCATCAGCGCTCCCGCTCCTGCACGGGCGGATCCTCGACATTCTCCATGAATGCGCCGGACGCGACCGGACCGCTCTGGAGATACGCACCCCAATCCGCCGGGCGGGGCGACAGGATGACATCCTCGCCCTGTCTCCGGATGAACACTTCCTCGGTTGCGAATTGGAATTCCTTCGGCAACCGCACGGCCTGACTCCGATTGTTCATGAATACCCTGGCTCGTCGCTGCATGTCGGATTCCTCCAGGCGCTGCCGTATACGTAAGTATATGCCACGAGCGCGCGAACCCGCCCGACGGGCTGAGTCGCCACGACACCTCACGTTTCGGCGGCGCCGATCGTGATCGCACTATGATGGTGGGGCGCTTGCTCGCCGTATCCCTCATCATGCCGACTGTCAGGTCCCAATCGCGGATGGACGCCATCCAGGCGCCCATCATCCAGGTCATCGGTCAGATCATTCGCCAGGTGCCCGGCACCATTTCGCTGGGGCAGGGCGTCGTCCATTACGGCCCGCCGCAAGCCGCGCTCGACGCGGCGCGTGACGCGCTCGGCGATCCGGTCACCCACGAATATCAGAACGGCGCGGGCATCGAACCTCTGATCGCGGCGCTCGGCGCGAAGCTGCAGGCCGAGAACGGCATCGACGTCGCCCGCGGCAGCCGCGTCATGGTCACGGCCGGCGCGAACATGGCGTTCATGCACGTGGTGTTCGCCGTGACGCAGCCGGGCGACGAAATCATTCTCCCCGTCCCCAGCTCCGCCTCGATGCCCTGCGCGCCGCGATGACGCCGCGGACGCGCGCCATCGCTGAAAATGCGACCTGGACGGCAGCGATTCTCGGGCGCTGTGCCAGCCAACGCGAGGACGGGTCCGAGAAGCGTCGCGGGCTCACGTTCAGCGCACGGATCGCGCGGGCGTCTGCGTCCTCAAAACTGTCTACCAGACTAGACATTAATATCACTCGCTGCCTATACTGGGAACAGTCGTGAAGGCCAAGGATCTGAGGCGCATCTGCGCTTCGGTCGGCTGTGTAGAGGTCCGACAGAAGGGCTCGCACCTCCGTATCGAGTGTGGCGCGTGCGTGACAACCGTTCCAATTCATTCGGGTGAGGATCTGGGACCAGGGCTGCTGCGCCGCATCGAGCGAGATCTCGAGCCGTGTCTGGGAAAGGGATGGTTGAAGAAGTCATGAAGACGTACCATGTCGCGTACGAACGAGACGAGTCTGGCTGGTGGGTGGCTTCAGCGCGCGAAGTGCGCGGATGCCACACGCAAGGTCGCACGGTCGACGAAGCCAGGCGTCGTATTCGTGAAGCCATGGAATTGTTCGTGGCCGACGCGCGCACGGCCACGGTCATCGACGACGTGAAGCTTCCGGCGACCGCGGCGAAGGCCATCCGTACGTACGCGACGCTGCGGAAGCGGGCAGACCAGGAAGATCACCGCGCGGCGCTCGCAGCACGACGCGCTGTACGGCTCTTGCGCGGCGGAACGCTGAAGATGAGCGCGCGAGATGCGGCCCGTTTGCTCGGCGTCTCGCATCAGCGAGTCCATCAACTCGCCCATGACGAGGGCTGAGGGCCGGCGTTCGACGGGCCCGTTCACCACGCAGACGGCCTACACACGCCGTGACGCTATGATTAGAGGGCTCGGCGACGAGCCCTCATCATGCCGATCGTCAGATCCCACTCGCGGATGGACGCGATTCAGGCGCCCATCATCCAGGTCATCGGTCGAATCATCCGCCAGGTGCCCGGCACCATTTCGCTGGGGCAGGGCGTGGTCCACTACGGCCCGCCGGCAGCCGCGCTCGACGCCGCGCGCGCCGCGCTCGGCGATCCCGTCACTCACGAATACCAGAACGGCGAGGGCATCGAACCGTTGATTGCAGCGCTGGGCGCGAAGCTGCAGGCGGAAAACAGCCTCGACGTCGCCCGCGGCAGCCGCGTGATGGTCACGGCCGGCGCGAACATGGCGTTCATGCACGCGGTGTTCGCCGTCACCGAGCCCGGCGACGAAATCATTCTGCCCGTTCCTTTCTATTTCAATCACGAGATGGCCGTCGAGATGGCCGCCTGCAAAGTCGTCCGCGTGCCGACCGACGAGCATTACCAGCTCCGACTCGATCTGCTGCGCGCCGCGATCACGCCGCGCACGCGCGCCGTCGTCACGGTGTCGCCGAACAACCCAAGCGGCGCCGTCTTCAGCGAAGCGTCGCTGCGCGAAGTGAACGCGCTGTGCGCCGACCGCGGGATCTACCACATCGCGGACGAGGTGTACGAGTACTTCACGTACGGATCGGCGAAGCATTTTTCGCCGGGATCGATCCCCGGCGCCGAAGCGCACACGATCTCGATGTACTCGTTCTCGAAGGCGTACGGCTTCGCGGGGTGGCGTGCCGGCTACATGGCGTTCCCTGAACATCTGGCGTCCGCGATGATCAAGAGTCAGGACACGATCCTCGTGTGCCCGCCCGTGATCTCGCAGATTGCCGCGCTCGCCGCGCTCGAGGTGGGCCGCGCGTACTGCGAGCCGTACGTTCGCGAGCTCGCCGCCGTCCGCACGGTCGTGGTCGATGCACTCTCCGGGCTCGCGCCCCTCGCGGAAGTGCCGGCCGCGGACGGCGCGTTCTACGTGCTGTTGAAAGTGAACACCAGGCTCGATCCGCTCGCCCTGGCCGAGCGGCTGATTTGCGATCACAAGGTCGCCGTCATTCCCGGCCCGGCCTTCGGCATGACCAACGGCTGCTACTTCCGCGTCGCGTACGGCGCGCTGCAGCGGGAAACGGTCGCGGAAGGCGTCGGTCGGCTCGTTCGGGGACTCCGTGTCATCCTGGGGGAGCGTCACCATGATTCGAGCCGAACGAGTTGACCGTCCGCCGCAATGGTTCTAAGGTAGCGTCATGGCGACTTTGACAATCGAATTGCCGCCGCATCAGGCCCAGACTAAATTCAACGAACGCCGCTGGACGGAGTTGCTCGCCGATACCGAATTGGCTCGGTTCGAGGGTCGCGTTGAGACCGATCGCTATGGACATGTCGTGATGACTCCACCTCCAGCTCCCCAGCACGGAAGTCTTCAATCGAAGATCGCTCACCTTTTGCAGACACGCACGACGCACGGTCGAGTGCTGACGGAGTGTCCGATCTCGACGGCGGACGGCGTCAAGGCCGCCGATGTGGCCTGGGCGTCGGCGGACACCATGCGGGCGCTCGGCGATCGCGTGTGCTTTCCGCGCGCGCCCGAGGTGTGTGTGGAGGTGCTCTCGCCAGGCAACACGGAGGCGGAGATTCGCGAGAAGACCGCGCTCTACTTCGACGCGGGAGCCAAGGAAGTGTGGCTCTGCTCCGAGTCGGGTGGGATGACGTTCCTGCGAGCGCCCCGTGAGCCGAGCGCGATGTCCGCCTCCCGGATCTTCACAGATTTTCCAGCCGTGGTCGTTCTGTCCTGAAGCGGCTAGCTGCGGTTCGGCGATTGTGAATCGCGACCGTGCGCTCGAAGTCGGCCGCGCGTACTGCGAGCCGCACGTTCGCAAGCTCGCCGGAACGTCGTCGTCAACGCGCTCTTGACGCTTGCGCCGCTCGCCGAAGTCCCGGCCGCGGGCGGCGGTGACGCACGCGGACGGCCGGTGCTGCCGGACCGCCGTGCGCCATGCTGCCCGAGCGCAATGATAGACTGGTCAACGACTGGTTGATTTAGACCGGAAGGAGCGCCGATGGCCAAGGTGAGCGCGTTCGCGGCCAAAACTCATTTCGGCGAGCTGCTCGACCGCGTAGCCAAAGGCGAAGAGGTCGTCATTACCCGCCATGACAGGCCGGTCGCCCGGCTGGTGCCGGAGGGCGCCCAGCGGCTCGACGACGTCCGCCGGGCAGTGGCGGGACTTCGTGAGCTGCAGCAACGGATCCGCCGTAGGTCGAAAGGTAAGTTGTCGGATCGAGAGATTCGGTCCGCGATCGAAGAGGGGAGGTTGTGACGCGGGCTTTCGTGGCGGACGCGTCTGTCGCTGTCGGCTGGGTGCACCCGGCTCAGGCGACCACACACTCAGCCGCGATGTTGGAGGCCATCGCCGAGGGCGCCACGCTTGAAGTGCCCGCGCTGTGGCCGTTGGAAGTGGCCAACGCGCTCACCGTTCTCGTCCGCCGGCGAAAACTGACGGAGGATGAGCGTCAGACCGGCCTTGGGTGGCTTCGCGGGCTCCGGCTGCGCGTCGACCATGAAATGGCGTCGCTGGCTTTTTCTCGATTGTCAGAGTTGGCCACCACGCATCGGCTCTCGGTCTATGATGCCGCGTACCTGGAGCTGGCACAGCGACGAAAACTCGTGTTGGGCTGCAAGGACGGACCGTTGCGAGACGCGGCCAAGCAGTCTGGCGTGAGCCTGTGGGAGTAGGAAGGCTCGACGCAGACGATTCGGAGCACGTCGGCATCGCGCTGGTGTGCGCCGTCCTGCTGCTGGCGCCGCCAGCCAGTCTGTTCTTCAAGCCGAACCTGGCGTTCTCCTTCGCGTTTCTCCAGGCCATCGGTCTGGGAGTCGGCCTCTCGTCGAGCCGCGCTCATGACGTGCGCCGATGGATCCTGTACGCGGGATGCGTGTGGGTGGCCGCGATCCTGCTGTGTTTCGCGTCGGGCGCGTGGCCGGTGTCCGCGGGAATCCATCCGTCGGTCGAGAACCTTCTTCACTACTCCCGAGTGGCGATCGGCGTGTCGTCGCGGAGCCGGCTCCTCGTGCGCTGGCTGCTGGACGTCCTGACGATCGCCGTCGTGCTCATTGCCGCGGCCCGCGTCGGTGCGGATTCGGATCGGCCGCGCGCCATGTTGCGCGACGTCGCGGTCCCGCTCGCCGTCGTCGTGGTGGCGCTGGCGTACTTGAGCGCGGGGTGGTGGCTCGTCGTGCCGACCGGACAGTCGGAGGGCGAGCCGATGCACGTGAATTTCGAAATGATCATGTGGCTGGTCACGGCCATCGTCTTTGGCACGGTGACGAAGGATCGCGATCGGGACGCGGATCGCGTTCCCCTCGCGCGGCCGCTGATGCCCGACGGGAATTGTTTCTGGTACGGGCGTCGCTATGCGATCGATGTCTCGCCCCCGTATGATCCGGACATGGTGATTGCGGCGACTGGATGTCCCGCCATCAACGCCACGCGCTGGCGCGGCTACCTGGGCGACAATCGGCCCGACCTGCTCAGAGGGCGCTCGACGATCGATGTGCCGGCGGGCCCGCCGTTCACATTGGTCCAGGTGCCGCCGCGGTGACGCGCAGGTGAGGACGGAAATGAAGACGTCGGCCCGAGAGTGTCTGCTGATCCTCTGCGTGTTCGCGCTGACCGTCGTGCGAGCCGGATCGTTCGCTGCGGCGCAGAACGTACCGGCGCCCGCCGCAGCGTGCTCCGGCGTTCCTGACGCTCCCACCGCATTGACGGCGTCAATCCAAGGCGCGCTGCTCACTTTGACATGGCGCGCTCCGGGTCAGGGCTGTGCCCCGGAGTCGTACGTGGTCGAGGCGTGGTGCGACTGCGTTGCGAACGGATTCGTCCAGGTCCCGACCGGCACTGCGGCCACGACGTACACGCTCGATGGCCTTCCGAGTGACCAGTACCGCATCCAGGTCCGCGCCGTGAATGCCGCGGGGAAAAGCGAACCGTCCAACGACGTGCGATTCACAGTCGCCCGGTGGGGGGATCACAGCACGCCGGACGTGGTGGTCGCGGCTCGCACCGCCGATCGGAGCACGTTTTTTCCGACGGTCGCGCGTCTGCGGAACGGGCATCTCGTGACGGTGTACTACGACAGTCCGGATCACATCTCGCCGCTCGGGCGCATCGCGCTGGTTCGCAGTACGGACGATGGCCGGCGCTGGTCTCGGCCGCGGGTGGCCATCGACACGCCCAACGACGATCGCGATCCCAGCATCATGCAGACGCGTGACGGCACGCTGCTCTTGAACTTCTTCGCCGTTGACCGTCACCAGTCGCCGCCTGTCCCGATCGGCGTCCTCGTGGCCCGCTCACGCGACGAAGGCGCGACGTGGTCCGCGCCGGCGCGCGTGGACACGCCGCTGAACGGCGCGGCCACCTCGGCACGAATAGTCGAGCTCGAGAACGGAGATCTTCTCCTGCCGCTCTACGGAAGGGCGCCCGACACGTCCGATGCCAGAGCCGCGGTGATCCGCAGCACGGACGGTGGAAAAACGTGGCCGGCCGGCGGAGAGGTGGAACTGGCGTCCCGGCCCGGAACGGATTTCAGCGAGCCCGCCTTGGCCGACCTTGGCGGCGGACGGCTGATGGCGGTGATCCGCGCGGAGCGCGGCGATACCTCTTCGTATTGGACACGTTCAGAAGATGGTGGGCGCACCTGGACGCCGCCCGTCAGCCTCGGCATCGTCGCCCAGGCGCCCGACTTGCTACCGCTGCGCATCGCGGGAGATTCGCGCATGCGCGTCCTCCATACCTATGGCGAACTCTCGCCGAAGTTTGGCGAGGGTCGCCGCACGGTGATGGAAATGCGCGATCCCGATGGCGTCGTTCAGTATGCTGGACCCAGGGTCATCTACCATGGACACTGCCGATGGGGGGACGAGAGTTATCCGAGTACCGTGCGCATCAGCGAGACCCGCCTGTTGACCGTCTACTATGATGCCTGCGCGGGGATCATCGGCGGCACCTACTCGTCTCTTCCCGTCCTCCTTCAGATCCGTTAGCTGATGTCCAGCCCAGAGCGGCGCCGCCGGGTGCTTCTGCTTCTCTTCCTGGCCGCGCAGCTCCTGTGCGCCGACGCGCTGCGCTGGCCGCTGACCACCTCCACGATCAAGACGAACATCGAATACCTGCTCGGCCAGGAAGTCATCGCGAGCGAGAACTGGCGGCTGGAGGGGGCCGTCGCCAGACACTTCATCCCGTCGCGCTCCATCGACCAGACCCTTCCGGAATGGTGGTATCGCGACGTGTACTGGCGCGACTACCTCTCGCAGCCGCCGTTGTCGTGGATGCTGCACTACTGGGCGAGCCGCGCCTTCGATCGCGTCGATCCGATCGTGGTCGGCAAGCTGCTGGCTCAGGTGATGACCGCGGCCGGTGTGCTCCTCGCCGCGCCCCTTCTCTATGAAGCGTTCGGGTTCGGCGCTGCGCTGGCCGGCCTGTCGTTCGTCATCTGGAGCTATCCGTTCCTCGTCTGGTTCATCGATGGCTACTATTCGACGACGCCGGCCGTGTTGTGCCAGCTCGTGCTGGCGTCGTGGGGCGCCGCCTATTTCACGCGCGCGCTCTCACGCCGCGCGCCCGACGATCGATCCGGGATTCGCGGTCGCGATGTTCTGGTGGCCTCGTCGCTCGCGTACCTCGGGACGTTTTCCGAGTGGGTGGCGCTATTTGGGAACGCCGTCGCCGTCGCGGCGTTCGTCGCCCTCGGTGTCGTGTTGATGGCGAGCCGTCAGGCGTCGCGCGCCCGGAGGTCGCTGGCCGTCGCCGCGGCGATCGGCGCCGGATCGGCCGCAGCCGAGTTGACGACCGTGCTGATGTACGGCACCCGGATCGGATTCGAATTCTACTGGCGGGGGTTCATGGATCGCGTGAACGAGCGGACGGGCGACACGGCCGTCGGTCCGTACACCGGCGTGCTGATCCGTCAACTGCAGACCGCCTGGCCGCGCGGGATGCTCGTCGTGATGAGCCTCATGCTCGTCGTCACGGCGGCGTTCGCGGTTGTCCGGCTGTGGCGCGACGGCCGCGATGCCGGGCGCGGCGACGGCGCGCTGCTGCTGCTCGCCATCGTCCTCGGCTTCGGCTCGGGTGTCACGTACTGCTATCGGCTGACGAATCTCGTCACGATCCACTGGTGGTTCACCGGCACGTGGGTGGTCGGATGGACGATGACGATCTGCGCGTTTGCGTACGTCATCAGAACGATCGCCGGCCGGCTGTTTGACGCGCGGTGGGCGTCGACCTATCCGGTGTGCTGCGTCGTGCTCTGGGCCGGCACGGTGGGCTGGAATCTGCACTTCGTCGATCTGACGCCGCCGCAGGACCGGGACTCCCACGAGCTCTATCGGTCGCTCGGCCGCGCGCTTCCGCGCGACGGCGCGCCACTGGTGGTCGCCGACATGCCCGGACTGTTCAGCGAATACCCGTTCGCGACCGCCTACCTGCGGCGGCCGATCGTGCGCTTTCAGCCGCCGGGATCGCTCGTCAATCCTGGGACCGTGGAAAACGCTGGACCCGCGCTCCTCGCGCGCGGCGGGTTCGCCTACCTTGCCTACGATCCGTGGCAGCACCAGTGCGCGCTGGAGGACGCGACGCCGGACACATGGAGTCGCCTGGTCCCGCTGGCGATCTGTCGGGTGCCGGTCGCGCCGCTCGTCCGGGATTCCGCGCGGCTGCTTCGCGCAGATGACGGCCGCGGCGCGGCGGCGTTTGCACGGTGGGTGACCGGCACGATCGGCTCCGGCGAATGCTGCGACAGCCCGCGCGCCTTGCTGACGGTGACGAAGGTGCTGGATTCGAGTCTCCGAACGAGAGGTGGCGCGGCGGTCGATCTCGTGCGCCGGCAGGATGCTGACGCGCTTCGCCGCCTGGTCGACAGCTGGCAGCGGATGACACGCGGCGATCACGAGCGGAACGGCGCCTCCGTGGCGTCGCCGTCGTTGCTCGGCATCCTCGCCGGCCAGGATGCCTGGTACCTGCTGCTCGCCAACGTCGACGGCCAACAGGTTCGAGAATTTCACGCCGGGACCCGTCTGCTGGTGAACGGCCAATCCCAGACCATCACGACTTCTTACCAGAGCTCGACAGACGACGGCGCGGCGGTCCTGCCGTTCAGCCTGATGACGATTCCACCGATGTCCGAGGCGCCGGATGGTGACGTTCAATTGGAGTTGGTGGACTCGCGGGCGAGCGTGACGCCGCCGTCGAAGGCGCGTGTGGTTCCGCTGCCGGACAGCGACACGGGGACCGGTCCGCTCAGCGAGGCGCAGGCGCTGCTGAATGGCCGCTGCGGCGCGCCTCCGGGCCCTCCGCGCGAGTTCCGGATCGTGTCGAATCAGCGCGGCGTGGTCGCGTTGGCGTGGAGCGCGGCGCGCGGCGGCCCGACGTCGTACGTGCTCCACGCCGGCGGCGCGCCAGGAGGATCGGACGCCGCCGAAAACACATTCGGCGATCTGTTGACCGTGACCATCAGCGGGGTGAAACCGGGCACGTACTACGCGCGTCTTCGCGCCGGCAACGCGTGCGGCATCGGCCCCGCGTCGAACGAAATCGTCGCGGTCGTGCCCTGAGACCCAGGGTCATCTACCATTAACGTCTGATGTCTAGCCCGCGCCAGCCGTACGTCTGGCTCATCATCGTCGCCACGCTCGTCATCGGCTCGTGCTGGGGCACGGTGATTCCGCCATTCGAGTCGGCAGACGAAAGCGCGTTCTACAACGCGATCGTGCGCTACACCCACGGCGAGAAGCCGGGCGGCTGGCTCCTGTACGCCGCCGCCGTGAAGCCGGCGATGAAACTCGCCGGCGGGCCGGATCGTCTGCTGCAGGCGCGCTACAACCCGTCGTTCCGGTTCGTGAGCAATCTGCGCGGGCGCGTGAACATGTACGTGCACGGGCGCGCCGGAGGTATGCCGCGCGGCGACGTGAACCGGATGTACCTGCTTCGGTTGTGCACGCTGTTGATCTGGACCGTGTCGCTGCTCCTGATCTTCGAAACCGCGCGGCTGTTCGCGGGCCGGAGCGATCTCGCCCTGCTGACGGCCGGCGCGTGCCTCTTCCTCCCCGAAGCCAGTTTCTTCGCGTCGAAGATCCATCCGGAAGCCACGACCGTCCTGCTGGCGTCGGCGGCGTACTGCGCGTTCACGGCGCGCGTGTGCGGCCGCCTCGGCCGGCTCGCGACCTGGATCATCGGGCTCGCGGTGCTGATGGCCGCGCCGTTCTCCGATCGCCAGGCGTACTTTCTCGTCATGTTCGTGCCGTTCGGCCTCGTCTTGACTGAACCGACGCGACGCGGGGCGCTGCTGTCGGCGTCGGCGCTGATCGCGGCGACGGTGGCGGCCTTTCTCATCGTGCCTCGCCCGGTTGAAATGCAGCGCGACCTGACGATGTGGCTGGCGCCGATGCTGACGTTCTTCAAGCTGACGTGGTGGAATCCGTACCTGTGGTTGCACCTCAAGTACGAGTTCATTCCCAAAATGTTCTTGGGATTCTGGGGATGGCTGGGTCAGCCGAGCATCCTGCTGCCTGCGCCGGTGTACGCGGCGTTCGCGGTGACGTCGAGCGTGGCGCTCGTCGGGCTGGCCATTCCCTCCTGGCCCGGCGAGCCCGAGCGGCGCGACGACATCGCCGGACCGACCGCCGAGCGGCGGCGTCTTGGCTGGCTCTACGCGGGCGGCGTGTTCCTCACCTTCGCGCCGATCCTCTACACGAACGCGATGATTGACCGCATCGTGGTCGGCCGGTGGATGCTGCCGTCGCTGGCGCCGATCATGATCGCGCTCGTCTTCGGCGGTGACGCGGTGGTCGGCGCGGCGCGGCGACGGCCGCATCGCGTCGCGGCCATACTCGCGGCGATTGGCGCCGCGCTTGCCCTCCTCTGGGTCAGTCCGGCGGGCGCGGCGATCCGCGATGGCATCCGCCACTATCACTACGGCGATCAAGAGCATCTGATCCGCATCGTCACCGACAGCATCGTCGGCATGTTCATCGCGGCGGCGTGCGTGGAAGGCGCGGCGCGCGTTCGCTGGGGCGTGGCGGCTGTAGGGCGGGACTTTCAGCCCCGCCGCAGCGACAGCGAAGCCGTAGCGCAAGGCTTTCAGCCGAGCGTGATGATCTTCGCCGGTGCCTGGGCGCTGAACCTCACGCTGCTCTTCACGTTCGTCGCGCCGCTCTACCGACCGTTCGACGATGCCGAGTACGCCGATGCCGTGCGCGCCGAAGCCGCCGCCGGCGAATTCGATCGGGCCGCGGCCCTGCTTCGCCTTGCGCAGCGTGCGTATCCCCAGTCGGCGCCGCTCAACAGAGTTCTCACCGAGATGCCGCTGATCTCCCTGCGAGGCGACAGCGACCAACTGCTGGCGGACGTCGAGGCGCGCATTGGCCGCGGGCAGGCGCTCACCAACCGCGATGAGCTGATGGCGCTGGCGCGCGCCGTGCCGAGAGCCGGCTGGTTCGAGCCCGACGCGCTGCGCGAGCTGCTCGCGCGCGCGAAGGACGCGCCGGAGCTGCGCGAGCCGCTGGCGCTTATCCGCGCCGAGCTCGACGGACGGCAGCGTGACGGCTCAGCCGCCGCGGACATCATTCGCGCCGCCGGAGGGACGGTGAAGCGGGTCGAGATACCCGGCGTCGCGATGGTCGAAGGACTCACGACGTACCGCCGGCCAGAGGGCGGACTCGAGGTTCGGATCTACTTCCGCCCGCTTCGAGAATGGTCGCGACTGAAGCTGCTGTTGTACGTCGCACCGGCCGAATCGGGCGGTCCGTCCGCGGTTGATCCCTCCGTGCCGCTGTTCAACGGGTGGAGGACGGGCGAGCTCGCGTGGGAAGTCTTTACGCTGCCGGACACCACCGCGTGGCGCGTGTGGGCCGCGGCCGAAGTCGAGCAGCACCCTCCCGTGGATGGTTTTGACCTCGGGGTGATCGGTCGTTGAGCCGCGTGATGTTCGCGGCCGCCGCGCTTGCGTTCGTTGCATTCGGCACGGCGATGTTGATCGGGATCCGGCTCGACCCCGAGCGTGCGCCCATGGCCGTGTACTACTTGTCGATGACCTGTCGCTGTCCCTGGCACAACATGCAAAAGGCCATGATGTATATCGGCCAGGGACAGCAGTGGTCGATTCACGCGATCCCCGGGCCGTTCAGGTACCGCGTGTTGGTGCCGTGGCTCGCCGGACAATTGCCATTCGCCGCCGAGACATCACTGAGCGCCATCACGTACGCGTCTCTCGCGGTCACCTATCTGATGGTGTTGCTGTCCGCACGCCGGCTGGGCGTGGGCGCCGGCGCGTCGGTGTGCGGGCTCGCGCTGGCGTACGCCTTCGAACCGAATCTCTTCAACTACTACCACCCGTTTCTCGTGGACGGTTTCGGATTGATGGTCGTGGCCATGATGCTGTACGCGCTCACGATCGACTCCTTCTGGACGTTCGCGATCTTCGGCGTGTGTGGGGTGTTCGCGAGAGAAGCGACGCTGTTGTTGCTGCCCGTCTGGTGCGCACGCGGCGTCAAACGCGGCGTCGCGCTGACGGCGATGGCGTCACTCGCGCTGTTCATCGAGCGAAGCGTGCTGGTTGGACCGCCAGACACCATCGATCCGATGATGATTCTGATGCGGCGGGTTCACAACCCGCTCGACATGGTGATCACCATACTGCCCACGTGGAGTTGGGCGTTCGCGGTGCTCGCGATTGGGATCATCCTGCTTCCGGCCAAGACGTTCCGCACAATCGGCCCAATGTCGTTGGGCGTGTTGGTGACGGCGCTGTTCTCTTTTCTGCTGGCGACCGACGTGATGAGATTGTTCGGCGTGCTCATTCCCGTTGTGGCGATCGCCGCGGCGGGGCTCATCACCGTTCTCGCTGAAAGACGTCAGCGTCTTCTGCTGACGCTGCTCGTCGGGCTGGTCGTGCTCCAATTTTGTGTCTCGGGCGGAACACGTCTGTCGCCCGATCCGGACGCGCTCGCTCGCTCGGTGCGGCCGGTCTGGCTCGGAATGACGTGGGCGCTGGCCGCGGCGTTCATGGTGAGGCGCGAGTTGACGGACGGGATCCGGCAGAAGTTTGGTTTGCCGCCGGGCGCTTTCACCGCACCGTGACGACGGATTCGTTCGACGGCGATCCCACGCCGCACGAATTCTTCGCGCGGACCCGAACGAAGTACGTGCCCGCGCCGATGCCGGTCGCGACGTAGCTCGGCGTGCTGCCGACCTCGGTGTTCGCGAGATTGCTGAGACCCGTCGCCGTTCCCGCCTCTATCACGTATTCACTCGGCGCCGGTCCCGACGCCGGCGCGGTCCACGTCAGCGTCACGCTCGATCCAGACGACGTCGCGATCAAAGACGAGGGCGCATCCGGCGCGGACAAACTGCCGCCGCTGACCGTCCAGGATCGCGTCGCGCGCAACACGCGCGACGGGTCGTTGCGGACCATCGCGGTCGTGTCCTGAATGACGGCTTGCAGCGTGTGCGATCCGGAGGGCAGCGCCGAGGCGGGCACGACCAGCGAGCTGCCGGTGGCGACGCTCGCGCCGTCGAAGAGCCACGTGACCGTCGGCGTGTGTGTCGCCAATGACGGCACGGTCACTTGAAACGTCGTCGAGCCGCCGCCCGGAACCGTCACCGACGTGCCTGAAGGCGAAGCGTTGTCGAGCGGCGCGGCGAAGTTGTAGACGCGTTTGATCATCTGCTCGGTGTTGATCTGTTCGTACGGGAAGCCGAGCGATCGCATCTTCGAGTTGTAGGTCGGCCGATATTTGCCCGTCGGACAATAGTCCGCGCCCAGATACAGGCCGGGCAGCGCCGCCGTGGTCGTGGTCGTGGCAGCGGCGTGGACGCCTCGATCCACGACGTCCACTTGATGGCGGCGCGCTGCGTCTGCATCGTCGCGTTTGCGGCCGACGGCTCGACCGCCAGACTGCAGACCGGCGGTTGATCGGTGTACTCGTCGGCGAGCAGGCCGAGCGTGTGGCCCGATTCGTGGAGCACCAGCTCGACGGCGGCGGTATTCGTCGAGGCGACGGCGACGGCTCCGCCGCTGCCGCCGTACGCGTTGTCGTTCACGATGACGAGGACCAGATCGCGCTGCGTGGCCGACACGCTGCGCGCGAGCACCGTGTTGACGGCGTT
>JACPZV010000365.1 GCA_016195295.1 Acidobacteriota bacterium | reverse complement strand
TCCGGATCGATCGCGCCCGTCGCCTTGTCGTACAGCGGCTTGTAGTACCCATCGTCTCCGGTCGGACCGAACACCGACGCCCACGCGTCGTGCTGCCCCGCCGACCGTCCGTGCGTCCCGAGTGCGAGCTCGACGAGGTTGCGCTCCTCGAACGTCGAGAACAAGTGATCTCTATAGTCGCGATAGCCCGGCTTCGGCGTGCGCTTCCACGGGTTGTCCTCGTAGTAGTAGTACGCGTTCTTCTCGTCGTAGATGTTCACGGACCGATACGATCGAAAGTCGATCGGATCCGGGCACAGCGCCCACGTGCCGTTGTACGCGTCCGGATACATCACCTGGACGCCGAACGCTTCCCACCCGCCCGTCGATCCGCCGGTCAACGCACGCGCCCAGCCCTGACCGATGCCGCGGAACTGCTTCTCGATCATCGGAATCAAATCAAGCGTGATCGCGTCGCCGTAGGGACCGTTGTTCGCCGAGTTCACCGCATACGAATCGTCGAAGTACGGCGTCGGATGCTGAACGAGCAGATGAATCATCCGCGGAAAGTTCGGGCCGTTCCAATCCTTGTAGAACTGATACGCGGCTTGCTGCGCCTCGAGCTGCGGACCGCGCGCGCCGGGATCGGGTGGCGTCTCGCGCCAGCCGTCGCTCGTCATGCTCGCCGGGAAATGCCCGTGATGCACCAGCAGCGGATAGCGCGCGTTGAGATGCGTGTCCCACCCGGACGGCAGCAGCACGATCGCGCCGAGATACATCGGTCGACCCCAGAACTTCGTCAGGCGATCGTTCTGCACACGGATGTACTTCACCTGCTTGGTGTCCGTTGGTGGTGTGATGGGCGGCACCTCCTGATCCATCGAGATCGCGATCTCGCCCACGCTCGCGGGATCGACGCGCATCTTCACCGGCTTACTGTAGAGGTTCCCAGGCTTGCGCGACCACTGCTGCCCTTCGCCCTGATCCATCGGCATCTTGATCGTGTGGCCGTCGCCGCGATGGAACGTCTCGTAGCGATTGATCATCGCCTGCACGAAGTAGTCGCCGGCGGGAATGTCTTTCACGCTGCGCGCGGGCCAGCCGACGACGGACTCGTCGATGACGACGGGCTGGCCAGGCTTGAGGCCGTCCACGTCGACGCCGAAGATCGGACGTGTCGTGTTCGCGCGGTACTGATCCGTCTGCATGCGCGGCTCGGTGCGGCCATCATCTGAAATGAAGAGGAGCACGCGGCCGTCCAGCGGCTGCGCGCTGCGCGCGGCGGGAAATGAAATGGCGAAGCGGAGCGGGCCGGCGGCGTTCGCGCGCGGCGTAACCGCCCAGCCGATCGACGCAAGCGCGAGTGCGGACCCGAAACCAACCAGCGTGTGCATGACGAACCTCCGGCGTTGTGCGGAGAGTTTACCCGATCGGTTAATTTCCTTTTTGCGGTTTCATCCGCGTGATGATGACGTGCTCGATCACGCGCACGGTCGAGCCTGGATTCGCGCGCAGCAGAGCGCTGGCTCGATCCCGCGTGTTGGCGTCGAGCCTGGCCGCGCGCCACTTCCTTCTGAGATGCTCGTCGATTTCCGCAGGCGAATCCGCGTCACTCGTGAACGTAAACGTCGCGCGCTGCTCGAAGATCCACGCGTGTTTCGCGACGACCTCGGCCAGCGCGAGATCGGCGGCATGATGCCGGCCCAGAGGGCCCTTCGCGTCGCTGTCGTCCTGCACCTCCCCTACGCGAACGTCGCCCGCCGCCGTACAGACGTCCACGCGCGCAGGTGCATCGGCTGGATGGAGATCGATCAGGCAGCCGTCAGGCTGGAGCCATCGCCGCGTCCGGTTCAGGGCATCGACCATGCCCTCGCGCGCGATTCATCACAAGGACCACGACATCAGGACGACGTCGAAGTCCTCATCGGGGATCTGGAGCGTTTCGATGGGCCCGGCGCGCAATTCGATGCGCCCGCGGAGGTCGAGAGGCATCGAGGCTCGAAACTCGTCGAGCTGCTCCGCACTCGAATCGACCGCGAGGACGCGATCGGCGATGTGCGCGTACCTGCGAGTCATGCGGCCGTCGCCGCAGCCGATCTCGAGCACGCGCAGGCCGCCGCGAGCCGGCAGAAAGTCGGCGAGCGCCGCGATCTCGTGATTGTCAGCGTCGAGGCGTAGAGCCATAACCGTGGTTGCATTTTCTTCAGTGGACTGTTGTCGACGGCGGCGAAGAGCACCTCGCGATGACGCGCGCGATCATCGTCTCGAGTGCCGCCTTGTCAATCTGAAACGGCCCCGCGACCACAGCGCCCATCGTGATTTCAATCGCAATCACGACGCCGCCGTCGTCGTACGGATTCACGATCCAGCTCAGGCCGCGCAGCGAGATCGCGCGATCCGCCTCGCCCGGCCGCTTCAGCCGATCCATCGCGCGCAGCATGCCTTCGAGCACGAGCCGGACGTCCTCATCCACCCACTCGCCCGGCGGGCGCGCGATGCCGTCGACGGCCGCCGTCGTGGCAAAGTCGTTTCCCCGGAGCCAAATGTCCACGGACACGGTCATCAAATCCTCATATCCTCAAATCCTGACTTCCTCACATCCTCAACTCCTCACATCCTCAAATTCCCGCGCCAGCCCCTCGACCGCCGTCACGGGCTGGCGGCACGTGAAGTTGCGGCAGACGTACACAGCGGCCGCGCCGTCTACTGGCTGCATCGCCCCGATGAACGGCAGTCGATCGGCGAGCGCGCGACGCTGATCCGCATTCACGGTGAGCACGATCGCGAACGGCAGATAGCGCAACGCGATCGCGCGCTGCAGCTCATCGCTTCCGTGTCCATCGACGAGGACGACCTGCTGCAGGCCGGCTGTGTAAGTCGACAGCGCCGACGCCATCATCGGCACGGCGCGGCCCACTTGCTCCAGCCGCGTGCCGAAGAGGCGCAGCGTCCGATCGACGCGATCGGACCATTTCGAGTCGGGCGCGCCCGGCACGAGATGCGACAACCAGAGCAGATTGAGGACCGACACCGAGCTGGCCGTCGGCTCGGCGCCGTCGTAATCTTCTTTCATCCGCAGCAGGACGCTCGGGTCGCGGCCAGTCGTGCTGAACCAGCCGCCGTCTCGCTCGTCCCAGAACACCTCGTCCTGCCGGCGCTGCAGGGCCATCGCCCAGTCGAGCCAGGCCGGATCCGGATCGGCCTGAAACAGATCGAGCAATCCCGCGACGAGATACGCGTAGTCCTCCGCGTAGCCGTCGATCTCGGCGTGCCCCTCGCGATAGCGTCGCAGCAGCACTCCGGTCGAGGCGTTCCACATCCGATCGCGTAGGAACACAGCCGCGCCCCGCGCCGCCTGCAGGTACCGCTCGGCGGCCTCGCGGTTCTCCGCGCCGAGACCGCGCAGCAGGCGCGACATCCGCGCGAACGCCGCGATCATCAACCCGTTCCACGCCGTCAGGATTTTGTCGTCGCGCTGCGGCCTCGGACGCCCGATCCGCCGCTCGAACAGCGTTTTGCGAGTTCGGTTCAGGATGTCGGAGACCTCGGCGGTCGTTTTGCCCGTGTCCTTGGCGATGTCGTCTATCGACCGCGCGATGTAGAGCAGGTTCTTGCCGACGAATTCCTGCTGCGGATCCTGCGGCGCGTTGCCGCCGGGCTCGATGCCGAAACGCGCCTTGACGATCTTCACGGGCGTCGCGTCGCCGCCGATCAGCGCGTCGATCTCGTGGGCGCGCCAGAGATAGAACACGCCTTCCTTCTTAAGCGCGCCGGGTCCAAAAGGACCCGGCCTA
>JACPZV010000364.1 GCA_016195295.1 Acidobacteriota bacterium | reverse complement strand
TCGATGTATTCGTTGAGCAGCTGAAGGAGCTTTTGCTTCTCTTCAATCATCTGCAGCAGCGTCTGCAACGTCCCGAGTGTCAGGCCCGTCGCGTCGTCGAGCAGCGACGCGGCCCCGTCGACGTAAATCGTCTGGTCGTGCGGCAAGTCGGCGAACGTCGACGTCGCGAGCCGCATGGCGCGGGCCAGCAGCGCGTCGTAGAGCAGACGCTCTTCGTTGATTCGCTCGAGCACCGCCTCGCGGGCGCGGTGCAGCGGCAGACCCGAGAACTCGGCGTTGAGGTAGTTCGCCGCCTCGCGCAAATCGTCTGCGCCCAGCGGCTCGCCGACGTCGATCACTTTTTGGATCACGTGACCGCCGCTGGCCACGATGACGACGAGCACGCGTGACGCGCCGAGCGGCACGAACTCCACGCGATCGAACACGGCGGCTTCGTGCGCGGGCCGGCTCGCGAACCCGATGCTGCGCGACGCGTGCGACACCACGTGCGACACCTGCGGCAGCAACGTATCGATGAGCCGGTCCGGGCTGTCCCGCCGCAGTCGCGCCTCGACAGCGGTCGATGTGCGGCGCGGCCGCTTGGACTCGAGCAACAGGTCCACGTAGAAGCGATAGCCGCGATCGGTGGGGATGCGCCCGGCCGACGTGTGCGGCTGTTGGACGTAGCCCTCTTCTTCGAGGCGGGCGAGCAGACTGCGAACGGTCGCGGACGAGACGCCGAGTCCCGCCGCGGACACCAGTAAAGATGATGCGACCGGTTCGCCCGAGGAGATGTACTCGCGCACGAGCGCCGCCAGCACTCGCCGAGAGCGATCGTTGACCTCTTGGACCATTTAGCAGTCTGCGTTCGCGACTGCCAACATTATACAACGCCGGCTCGCGCGGCGAGGTCGCGCGCGGCGGCGCGAGCTTCGGCCACCACCTGCGCGCGGTCGACGCGGACCGGCGCGAAGTCGTCCACGAGCAGCTCGCCGTCGACGATGGTGAAGCGCACGTCGCTGCCGCGGGCGGCGTAGACGAGCGTCGAATACGGATCGGGTCCGGGCGCAAGGTGCGGGCGATCGCGATCGACGACGATGACGTCGGCGCGCTTGCCGACCTCGATCGATCCGATGTCGTGATCGAGGCCGAGCGTCCGCGCGCCGGCGCGCGTCGCCATCCAGAGGACGTCGCGCGCGGGCAGGACGCCCGGTCGCTGCCGCATGGCCTGCAGCACGGCGGCGAGTCGCATCTCCTCGAACATATCGAGGCGGTTGTTGCACGCCGCGCCGTCGGCGCCGAGCGACACGGTGATGCCGCGCGCGCGCATCTCGGGCACCGGCGCGACGCCCGAGCCGAGTTTCAGATTCGATCCGGGGCAGTGCAGGACTTTGACGTCGTGTTCGGCAAGCAGGCGCTGCTCGCGATCGTCCACCCAGACGCAGTGCGCCGCGCAAAGGCGCGGGGACGCGAGGTGCACGTCGTTCAGGTACTCGATGTTCGTCATTCCGCCCGAGATGTTTTTCACGATCGCAATCTCGTCACGCGACTCGGACGCGTGCGTGTGCACCAGCGCCCGATGTTCGTGCGACAGGCTGGCGACCGCTTCGAGCAGATCGCGCGAGCACGAAACCGCGAAGCGCGGGGCGAACGCGGCACGCACGCGGCCCCGCGCGGCGCCGTCCCAGCGCGCGCGGATCGCCAGGCTCTCGTCGATCGACGCGTGCATCGTCTCCTGCAGGCGCGCCGGCGCTTGGGCGTCGAAATCCATCATGCACTTGCCGATCGTCGCGCGCAGACCGCTCCGGGCGACCGCCTCGAACACCGCGTCCGTATCGTGCACCGTCTCCATCGTCAGCACGGAGGTCGTGCCGCTCCCGAGGAGCTCCGTGGCGGCGAGGCGCGTGGCCGCAGTGAGCGACGCCGGCGTGTGCGCGGCTTCCATCGGCCACACGCGCCGGCGCAACCAGTCCATCAACGGCAGGTCGTCGGCAAATCCGCGGAACAGCGTCTGGCAGAGATGAACGTGCGTCTGGATGAAACCCGGCAGGACGTACCCGCCGCCCGCGTCGATGACGCGGTCGTGTCGGTCGGGAATGTTCGACGCGATGGCCGCGATGCGACCGTCTTGGATCGACACGTCACCGTCGAGAACCTCGAAGGCGTCGTTCATGGTCACCACTAAACCGCCACGGATCAATAACGACATGTAAGTGTGAAGGCTGAAGTCTGAAGTCTGAAGGAAGTGGGAAGTCTTGAGACTTCAGACTTCACACTTCAGACTTTGAAAGTTGCGGCGGCGTCCATCGCATCGCCGCGGGGTGGCTCTTTCCGTGTTTGACGGCGATGAGTTCGGCGAGGATGCTCACGGCGATCTCTTGCGGCGTGACGGCGCCGATGTCCAAGCCGATGGGCGCGTGCACGCGCTCCAAGAATTCGGCGGGCATCTGATCGGCCGTGAGCGCGTCGTAAATGCGCGCCACTTTGGCTCGACTGCCAATCAGACCGAGATACCGCAGCTCGCGCGGCGCCAGCGCGCGCAGCGCCTCGAGGTCGTTGGTATGGCCGCGGGTCACGATCACGGCATAGGCATGGGCCGGAAGATTCGCGCGCGCAATCCAGGCAGGAATGTCGTCCACGACGATCTCGACGGCCGCGGGGAACCGCTCGGCGTTGGCGAATTTCTCGCGATCGTCGGCCACATGGACGCGGAATCCGACTTCGTGCGCCAGCCGCGCGAGGTGGAACCCGACGTGGCCGGCACCAATGACGTACAGCTCCGGCGACGGTTCGATCGGTTCGATGTAAACGTCCATCTGCCCGCCGCAAATGAGCCCGGTCTACTGCGCGAAGTCGTCGGAGAGCTCGTAACGCACGAGCTGCGGCTTGCGCTGCGCGATCGCGTCGCGCGCTTTCCAGAACGCGTCGTTCTCGTAGCAGCCGCCGCCGATCGTGCCGACGGTCCGGCCGTCGGCGAACACGAGCATTTTGGCGCCAATCCGCTGCGGCGTGGATCCGGTCGTCGAGACGATCGTCACAAGCGCGGCAGGTTCGCCGCGTTCCAGCGCGTCAGCGACGGCGGCGAAGACCTCTTGGTTCACGAATTGATTATATGGGCGGGTAGGGCAGGTGGGGCAGGTAGGGCGGGTAAGAGATCGATCTTCCCCACCAGCCCCACCCGCCCTACTTCCGGTGCCGTTCACACGCCTGCGTAGGCTCGGTGCCTCCGATGAAGGCCTCGATGAACGTGCGCGGACAAGTGGACGCGGCGAGCTGGCCCGTCTCGGGATCGATGTCGACGAACGAAATGCCCGGCGGGACATCGAAGGGCACGCTCGCTCGGCCGGCCAGCGCGGTTCTCATGAACTGCGCCCAAATGGGCAGCGCGGCAAACGCGCCGCTCAGGCCGACCGGCTGATTGTCATCGAAGCCGACCCACACCGCCGTCAGCAGCTCCGGCGTGAAGCCGACGAACCACGCATCGCGCAGATCGTTGGTCGTGCCCGTCTTGCCGGCGGCGTCGAGCGTGAACCCCATCGTCCGCGCGGAGGCGGCCGTGCCTTCGTTGAGCACGCTCCGCATCATGTTCGTCACGAGAAACGTCGTCTCCGGCGCCGCGACCCGGCGTGGCGCCAAGGCCTCCTTGCGCGTGACATCCTGGCCGCCGCTCGTGATCTTCAGGATGGGCTTCAGCGGTCGGATGACGCCGCCGTTGGGGAACAAGGTATAGGCCGTCGCGATCTCGTACGGCGTGGCCTCGAACACGCCGAGCGCGATCGACGGATACGGCTTGGGCGGATT
>JACPZV010000057.1 GCA_016195295.1 Acidobacteriota bacterium | reverse complement strand
GCTACGTCAGGTGGAGTCGTCACAGGGGAAAGCGAGAATCGTGAATCACAGCGAGATTGTCAGCTTTCTCTGGGGCGTCGCGGATCTCATCCGCGACACGTTCAAGCGCGGTAAGTATCAGGACGTCATCCTTCCGCTGACTGTCCTGCGGCGCATTGACTGCGTGCTGGCGCCGACCAAGACCAAGGTCCTCGAGACACAGGCAAAGTTCCGCGACAAGAAGCTCGAGAATCTTGATCCGCAGCTCCGGAAGGCCTCAGGATTCGCTTTCTACAACACCTCGCGCTACGACTTCGACAAGATTCTCGCCGACCACCAGCACGTGGCCGCGAACCTCCGCAACTTCATCGCGGGGTTCAGCCAGAACATGCGCGAAGTGCTGGAGAAGTTCGACTTCGACAACACGATCAGCAAACTCGACGAGTCCGGTCTTCTTTTCCAGGTGCTCGAGCGCTTCAAGAACGTCGACCTGCACCCAGACCTCGTCGACAACCCGACGATGGGGACGATCTTCGAGGAGCTGATCCGGAAATTCAACGAAGCCCTGAACGAGAACCCTGGCGAGCACTTCACGCCGCGCGACGTGGTGCATCTCATGGTCGACCTGATGCTCGCCGGCGACGAGGCGCGCCTCAAGACCAAAGGCGTGATCCTCTCGGTCTATGACCCGTGCTGCGGCTCAGGCGGCATGCTGATGATCGGCAAGGAGCACATCACCGTCGGCGTCCGAAAGAACGGCGACATTCTGCGGACGGCGATTAATTCCGCGGCCGAGGTGCATCTATTCGGACAGGAAGTGAATCCCGAGACGTGGGCCGTGTCGAAATCGGATCTGTTCATGAAGGATCCGACGGGGCGGGATGCCGACCGCATCACGTACGGCAGCGTGCTCTCGAACGACAGGCACGCGGCGCAATCGTTCGACTATCTGATTGCGAACCCGCCGTACGGGAAAGACTGGAAGCGCGACGAAGATGCCGTGCGCGCGGACCACGAGCGTGGCGCCGCCAGCCGGTTCGGCGCAGGCCTCCCTCGCATCAGCGACGGACAGCTCCTGTTCCTGCTCCACATGCTCGCCCACCGCAAGGAGCCGAAGGACGGCGGCTCGCGGATCGCGATCATCATGAATGGTTCACCGCTCTTCACCGGCGATGCCGGGAGCGGCGAGAGCGAGATCCGGCGCTTCGTTCTGGAGAACGATTGGCTTGAAGCGTTGATCGCGCTGCCGGAACAGCTTTTCTACAACACCGGCATCGCGACGTATGTCTGGGTGATCACGAACCGCAAGGCCGTTCATCGCAAAGGCCAGGTACAACTTGTCGACGCGACGTCGTTCTGGGTGCCCATGCGCAAGAGCCTAGGCGACAAGCGCCGCGAGATTCCGCTCGAGCGCGCGCAGGAAATCGTCAGGCTTCTGTCGGATTTCAAGGAATCTGAATTCAGCAAGATCTTTCCGACAATGCACTTCGGATTCCGGAAAATCACAGTTGAACGTCCGCTGCGGCTCAACTTCCAGGCGTCGTCGGAGCGCCGGGCGCGGCTTGACGCGGAGCGAGCATTCCAGGCGCTCGCGCAGTCGAAGAAGAAAGGCGCGGCTGGCGTCAAGGAGCAGGCAGCGGGCCGAGCCGAACAGGAGGCCATTCGAAAGATGCTCCCGGCGTTGCCGGACACGCTCTACAAAGAGCGAGATGAGTTCGAGCGCGTCGTCCAGGCCGGCGCGGAAAAGGCCAAGCTCGAGCTGTCGGCGCCCGTGATGAAATCGATTCTCTCGGCGCTGTCCGAGCGAGACGAAGCGGCTGCCGTCTGCCGTGACAAAGACGGGAACCCTGAGCCCGATTCCGAGCTGCGCGATACGGAAAGCGTGCCGCTCGCGGAGTCGGTGGAGGCGTTCTTCGATCGCGAGGTGAAACCGCACGTCCCGATGCCTGGATCGATACGACGAAGCGCGACGACAAGGACGGCGCGGTGGGCATCGTCGGCTACGAGATCAACTTCAATCGTTATTTTTACAAATACACGCCGCCGCGTCCGCTCGAGGAGATCGAGGCCGACATTCGGGCCATCGAGAAGGACATCGTCCGGATGCTCGCCGAGGTGACCGGCAGCGGCGGCGCCTTACAAAACGTCGGGAGTTGTTAATAAGTCCCGACATTTTGTACAATAGCTCCGTCATGGCTCCTCAGGCCGATCAGCACGTGCTTCGACTCGTCAAACGACTGGGCATGGTCCGCCCGGTCGATCTCGAAGCCCACGGCGTACCCCGATCGCGTCTCTACGAGCTCGCGGACGCTGGACACCTGGAGCGCCGCGGCCGAGGCCTCTATGTCGCGAGCGATCACGCCTACTCCGAGAACCACACGCTGGCGCAGGTGGCCAAACGCGTCCCCGGCGGCGTGATCTGCCTGCTTACCGCGCTCCGCTTCCACGAGCTCACGACGCAGCTGCCGCGCGACGTGTGGATTGCGCTGCCGGAAAAAGCTCGACGGCCGCGCCTGGACTTCATCCGGCTGCGCGTGGCGCGTTTCTCGGCCGCGGCGCTCGCCGCCGGTGTCGAGACGCACACCGTCGAAGGGGTGCAGGTTCGCGTCTACTCGGAGGCGAAGACCGTTGCCGACTGTTTCAAGTACCGGAACAAGGTGGGCCTCGACGTCGCGATCGAAGCGCTGAAGGACTTCCTCGGCCGTCATCGCGGAGGCGTCAGCGCGGTGGTGAAGTTCGCCCGGATCTGTCGCGTCGAGCGCGTCATGCGCCCGTACCTCGAGGCCATCGTCTGATGGCGACGCGGATCCGGAACGTCTCGGCGTCGGTGCTCGCGCGCCTGCTCGAGCGGGCCAAACGCACCGGCGACGACTATCAGGCGCTCCTGAGCGCGTTCGCCAGCGAGCGCTTTCTCTATCGGCTGAGCCTCTCGAGCGCGGCGGACAGGTACGTCCTGAAGGGCGCGATGCTGCTCAGGGTCTGGTCGGACCAGCCGTACCGCGCCACGCGCGACCTCGACCTGCTGCGACTGGGCGCATCCGAGGCGCTCGACGCGGACATCGAAACGATTTGCGGCGTCGCGGTGGAAGACGACGGCCTCGTCCTCGACGCTTCGAGAATCCGGATTGAGTCCATTCGCGACGAAGCCCGTTAGTGCGGTCTCGCAGGGGTACACGTATTTTCGCGATGGTGATGTGGTGGTTGCCAAGATCACGCCGTGCTTCGAGAATGGCAAAGGCGCTCTCCCTGCTGGTCTCGAGAACGGAATTGCGTTTGGGACAACGGAACTCCAAGTCTTGCGATGTAGGCGCCGTCTCGACCCACGCTTCCTGTTCTACGTCACCCTCAGCGATCCGATGAGCACCGGGGATCACTATGCGACTGCCGTCGAGGAGCTGGAGTCGCTCTCGCGCATCATCGCGGAGCTGAACGAGCGCTTCGGCCTGAATCTCGGACCCGAGCACCGGCTGACGCTCGGCAGATGATGGCGAAGCTGGATACCGATGCTGGCCTGGACGCCAGCGCTCGCGTCAACACGCGCGAGAACGTGCGTCTCACGTTCGACCAGAAGGTCGAGCATGTCATCCAGGATATCGTCGATTCGAACTTCGATCTCTACAAACGCATCACCGACGATCGCGCGTTCGGGGAGGCTATCAAGAACTTTCTGTTCGACCAGTACCTCAAGGCGCATCGGCAGGCTGAGGAGCTCATCAAGCGCGGCGAATCGAAGACGCTCGAGTTCAAGTCGACGCTGCGATGGAACCTTCGAGACGACAAACAGGACGACAAGGCCGTGACTCACGCCGTTCTGAAGACGATTGCGGCCTTTCTCAACACGGAGGCGGCGACCTTCTGATTGGCGTGTCAGATGATGGGACCGTCGTCGGTCTCGATCTCGATCGTCTCGAGACCGACGACAAGTTCATGCGTCATCTCGCACAGGTCGTGCGGAACGGCCTGGGAGACCGCGCGAGCACCTGCATCGATCCGAAGACGCAGATCGTGCAGGGAAAGACAGTGTGTGTTGTAAGCTGCCAGCGCAGCCCCGAGCCTGTGTTCCTCAAATGGAAAGGAATCGAGACGGCTCCCGACGGCGACTTCTTCGTCCGCAGCGGGCCGAGCAGTGTGCGGCTCGCGCCCGAAAGTGCTGCTGAGTTCATCCGCACGCGCTTCGCCGTTTCGAAGGGGTGATGAAATGACGGTTTCACGTCGCGGGTTCCTGAAGGCGAGCGCTATCGCCATGGTCGCTGCGGATGCGAGCGGCGCCCGTCGCGTGACGGCCGAGGTGCCCGCGCCGAAGGCACTGGTCTTCGACACGTTCGGCACCGTCGTCGACTGGCGATCGTCGGTCGCGGCCGAAGTCCAACAGCTCGCGCGCGGGAAAGGCCTGACGGTGGACGCCGCGAAGTTCGCCGATGCGTGGCGCGCGGGGTACGGCCCGAGCATGAACCGCGTGCGCACCGGCGAGCTGCCATGGACGAAGCTCGACGATCTGCATCGGATGACGCTCGACCGCATCCTGCCCGAATTCAACATCACGGGACTCACCGAAGACGAGAAGGCGACGCTCAATCACGCGTGGCATCGCCTGAAGCCCTGGCCCGATGCGGTCGCCGGTCTGACGCGGCTGAAGAAGAAGTTCATCATCGCGCCGCTCTCGAACGGCAACATCTCGCTGATGACCGAGCTGGCGAAGTTCGGCGGCCTGCCGTGGGATTGCATTCTCGGCGCCGAGCTCGCGCGCCACTACAAGCCGGACCGTGAGGTCTATCAGTCGGCCGCCGACTTTCTCGATCTCAAGCCCGCCGACGTGATGATGGTGGCGGCGCATCTGGGAGACCTGCGCGCGGCGAAAGGCGTCGGGCTTCGGACGGCGTTCGTCACGCGTCCGCTCGAGTACGGACCCGGCGGCCGGGCCGACCTGAAGCCGGACGCCTCGGTCGACGTTTCCGCGAAAGACTTCAACGATCTCGCATCACAGCTCGGCGCCTGACCAAGAGGAGAACCACAAAGCTCACGAAGATCACGAAGCATTGCTTTGCGTTCTTTGTGGCCGTTGTGGTTCGTCGTTGGAGTTCTGAAATCCGCTTGACAACGAAGAGACGTAGGAGATGATGGCGCCATGAATTCAAAATACGTTCGTCTGGCGGGTCCAAAAGGACCCGCCCTACACGTTGCGACGGCTGCAGCCCTGATCGCGCTTGCCGCCGGCTCGCTTCGCGGCGCGGTGCCGGCCGGTCCGGTGGATTTCGTCGCCCACGACATCGACGCCAACTTCAGAGGCGGCTACTCGGTGAGCGTCGCCGACTTCAACAAGGACGGCAAGATCGACGTCATCGCGAACTCGCTCGCCGTCGCGGAGCTCGCTTGGTACGAGAACCCGACGTGGGAGCGCCACGTCATCGCGCCGGAGACGCAGCAGATCGTGAACCAGGCGACGGCCGACATCGACGGCGACGGCATTCCCGAAGTCGCGTTTCAAAGTTCGTTCGCGATGCAGCCGGCCAACAGCGCCGGGCTCAACTGGATCGCGCGGCACAACGGCGATCCGCGCCAGCCGTGGAAGGTCGAGAAGATCGATCAGTTCCCGACGTCCCATCACGTCGCGTGGGCGGACCTCGACGGCGACGGCAAGAAAGACCTGATCAACGCGCCGCTGCTCGGAGAGAACAGCGCGGCGCCGACCTACGATCAGGACAAGGCGTCGATCTTCTGGTATAGCCCGAAGGACTGGAAGCGCCATCTCGTCGCCAACGACATTCCCGGCATCATCCACCGCGTGCGTCCGGTGATGTGGGACGGCAACACGCGCGAGCAGTTCCTGGTCGCCAGCTTCGAAGGGATCGCGCTCTACCGCGCGACCGGCAGCGGCGACGGCATGAAGTTCGAAAAACAGGTGCTGTCATCGGGGCATGTGGAAAAAGCTCCCCGCCTCGGCGCGAGCGACGTCGGCGTCGGGAAGCAGGACGGCAAACGCTTCTTCGCCTCGGTCGAGCCGTGGCACGGCAACGAAGTCGTCGTCTACACGGAAAAAAGCGGCAAGTGGGATCGCCGCGTGATCTTCGACAAGGTCTCGAGCGGACACGAGATTGCCGTGGTTGATCTGAACGGCGACGGCCGAGACGATATCGTCGCGAACGACAACGGCCGCGTCACGCAGCAGAATCCGAATGCCACGCCCGGCGTGCACGTGTTCTTCGCGCCAGCGGATCCGGCGACGGGCGAGTGGACGTACCGGCGCATTGAGGACAAGCTCGCGATGAACAGCTGCGTGACCGCAGACGTGAACGGCGATCGCCGGCCCGATCTGGTCTGCACCGGCGCCGGTGGCGCGATCCGCTGGTACGAGAACAAGGGCCCGGCGCGCGCCTCAACGGCCGGCCGCTAGTCGCGGAGAATCTCACCCTTCATCGAAACAGGGCCGCGTGAAGCCGCGCGGCCCTTGTTCGTCGTCCAGCCTGCGTTCATCGCGCGCGAGGTATGATCGCGCGATGGATGCGACGACGACCAAGATCCCGGCCGAATGGCTCGCCGATTTCGAAGCGGCGTCCAGGCGAGCTCTTCCACTCCGCATGCGCTACGCGTTCATCCACACCGAAAAGCCGGGACTCGACGATCGTGCGTTTCGCGCGTTCGACACGATGGCGGCCTATCGTGAATGGTGCGAGCGGACGCTGCCGTCGTGGCTGGGCTATGGCCGCGTTTGAGTACCGTCAGGCGCTCGAGATCCGGGACGCGTTCGCCCGCCGGAGCGTGAGGTACCTGTTCATCGGCAAGTCCGGCGCGATCCTTCTCGGCTACCCCGACACGACACAGGATGCGGATCTGTTTCTGGAAAAGTCCCCGCCGAACGGCCGCGCGGTTGTCGCCGCGCTTCGCGATCTCGGGTTTCCGCTCACGGACGCCGAGGCCGCGGAAATCGAAGGCGGCAAGGACTTCGTCCAGATCCGCACGGGCCCGTTCGACCTCGATCTGGTTTTTGCACCCGACGGCATCGAACGGTTCGACAATGCGTGGGCCCGCCACGTCGACGTGGAAGGCTTTCCGGTGTGCCATCCGGACGACATCATCGCGAGCAAGGCGGCGGCGAATCGCGTGAAGGATCGCGAGAGTCTGCCGCGGCTGCGAGCCTTTCGCGATTACTGGGTGGCGGCCCAACGCTGAATTTGAGGAAGTAAGGATGTGAGGATTTGAGGAAGTAAGAGCCGCCGCGCAGGTTCTGACGTTCTTCAAATCCTCACTTCCTCAAATCCTCACATCCTCAAATTGACCCGTTCATGCTTCTTCCATGAACGGGTACTTATAGTCCGTCGGCGGCGCGAAATTCTCTTTGATCGTGCGCGCGCTGACCCAGCGCACGAGATTCAGCTTCGACCCCGCCTTGTCGTTCGTGCCCGACGCGCGCGCGCCGCCGAACGGCTGCTGGCCGACGACGGCGCCTGTCGGCTTGTCGTTCACGTAGAAATTGCCCGCCGCGTAGCGCAGCGCGGAGGTCGCCTTGACGATCGCCTGCCGATCCTGCGCGAACACGCCGCCCGTCAGCGCGTATGGCGACGTCGAGTCCACCACCTTCATCGTCTCGGCCCACTTCGCATCGTCGTAGACGTGCACGGTCAGGACCGGACCAAAGATCTCTTCACACAGCAGGCGGTACGCCGGATCCGCAGTCTCCACGAGCGTCGGCCGGATGAAGTAGCCCTTGCTGGCGTCGCACTGACCGCCCGCCACAATCTTCGCGTGTTGCTTCGCGTGCGCGATGTACTCGCTGATCTTGTCGAACGACTTCTTATCGATGACGGCGCCCATGAAATTGCGGAAGTCCTGCACGTCGCCCATCTTGATGTCGTCGATCATCGCGACCATGCGATCGCGCACACCGTTCCAGAGCGACTTCGGCACGTAGAGACGGCTGGCCGCCGAACACTTCTGCCCTTGGAACTCGTACGCGCCGCGCACGGCGGCGACCGCCAGCGCCTCGGCGTCCGCCGACGGATGCGCCAGGATGAAGTCTTTTCCCCCGGTCTCGCCGACGATGCGCGGGTACGAACGGTAGGCGCCCATGGAGGCGCCGATCGTCTTCCACATGTCGTTGAAGACTTCGGTGCTGCCGGTGAAGTGCACGCCAGCGAGATCACGGTGCGAGAGCAGGATCTTCGAGATCATCGCCGAGTCGCCCGCGACCATGTTGATGACGCCCGGAGGCATGCCGGCCTCTTCGTACAGCTTCATCAGGTGGTACGCGGCGTACATCGCGCTCGACGCGGGCTTCCACACGACCGTGTTGCCCATCAACGCGGGCGCGGTCGGCAGGTTGGCGGCAATCGATGTGAAATTGAACGGCGTCACGGCGTAGACGAACCCTTCCAGACCGCGGTACTCGACCTGGTTCCACATCGTGTGATCGCTGATCGGTTGTTCGTCGAGCAGCTCCTGGCCGTAGTGCACGTTGAAGCGCCAGAAGTCCACAATCTCGCACGCCGAATCGATCTCGGCCTGGAACGCGGTCTTCGACTGGCCGAGCATCGTCGCGCCGTTGATGACGTCGCGCCACGACGTCCGGAGCAGCTCGGCGGCCTTCAGAATCACGGCCGCGCGATCGTCGAACGACCAGCTGGTCCACTCCGCGTGCGCCACGCGCGCCGCCTCGATCGCCTGTCGCACGTGCGACTCGGCCGCTTTGTGATAGTGGCCGAGGACGTGCTGATGATCGTGCGGCATGACCGACTGGGCGCAGCTGCCCGTCTTGACTTCCTTGCCGCCGATGAAGAGCGGGATGTCGACCGTCTCGGCGGCCATCGCCTTAAGCCGAGCCTTGAGCGATGCGCGCTCTGGCGAGCCGGGCGTGTAGGAGCGAATCGGATCGTTCACCGGCGGCGGGACCCGCCGGCGACCATTGAAGACGGCATGTGTGGAGGGCATAGCTCTCCAGTGTAACGCACCCGCGCCGGCGAAATGTAGCGCGAGGCTTCAGCCGAGCGTGATAGGTTTTCGCTCCATGCGAATCGCCTTGATCCAACAGCACGCCACGCCGAATAAATCAGACAACGTCGCGCGCGGGCTTCGCGCATTCGAAACGGCGGCGCGCGCCGGCGCGCAGGCCGTCGCGTTCGCCGAGCTCGCCTTCGAACCGTTCTATCCGCAGAACCCGGCCGGCCCGGGCTCGCTGGCGCAGGCGGAGTCCGTTCCTGG
>JACPZV010000327.1 GCA_016195295.1 Acidobacteriota bacterium | reverse complement strand
TGCGCGCTGCCACCTGTAGGGCGGGTCCTTCGGACCCGCCTGACACCACGGCTCTCAACACCGAATCGAAAATCACGCGCCCGTCGACGCCGCCGAGCAGCGCCTCGCACGCGCGCTCCGGGTGCGGCATCATGCCGACGACGTTTCGCCGCTCGTTGCACACGGCGGCGATCGCGTGCGCGGATCCGTTCGGATTCCATTCGTCGCTCAGCGCGCCGTTCGGATCCGTGTACCGCATCACGACCTGTCGGTTTTCCTCGAGCGTCTTCAGCATCTCCGCTGGAGCGAAGTAGTTCCCTTCACCGTGGCCGATCGGGATGCGCAGCACCCGCCCGACTCGGGCGGCGCTGGTGAACGGCGTGTCCGTGTGCTCGACGCGCAGGTGCACGTGCTCGCAGCAATATTTCAGGCCGCGGTTGCGCAGCATCGCCCCGGCCAGCAGGCCCGCTTCGAGCAGGATTTGAAACCCGTTGCAGATGCCGAGGATCGGGCCGCCCCGATCCGCGAACGCGCGCACTTCGCGCATGATGGGCGAGAACCTCGCCATCGCGCCGGTGCGGAGGTAGTCGCCATGCGCGAAGCCTCCCGGCAAGATCAAGACGTCGGCGCCCTTGAGGTCCGCGTCCTTGTGCCAGAGGTACTCCGCCTCCTGACCGAACACGTCCCTGGCCGCGTGATACGCGTCCTCGTCGCAGTTGCTCCCGGGAAAAACGATTACGCCAAATTTCATATCGTCGTCTCTTGGGCCTTTGGGCGGACACGTCGTCCGCTCCTACTCCACCTCGATGCGATAGCTCTCGATGACCGGGTTCGCGAGCACCTTGTCGGCCACTTCGGCGGCCAGCGCGCGCGCCTGAGCGGCCTCGGTCGTGGCCAGGTCCAGCTCGAAGTACTTGCCCTGCCGCACGTCGCCGACGTTCTGGTAGCCGAGCGAGTGCAGCGCGTCGGCGATCGTCCGTCCCTGTGGATCGAAGACCGACGGCTTGAGCGTGACGAACACTCTGGCGCGCATGCGATGCCTCTACGACGATGAACGCAGAGCTCGCTGAGCGCGCAGAGAGACGTTTTCCTCTGCGGCTTCTGCGGTCTTCGCGTTCGACGTTGTCTTGAACACACGATCGAAAATATGGTCGACGTGCTTCAACTGCTCGTCGAGATCGAACGCGCGCTCAATCTCGGCCGCCGTGAGCACGCGCACGACGTCGGCGTCGGCCAGGAGCAGCGCCTTGAAGTCGCGCTGTTCCGCGAACGAGCGCATCGCGTTGCGCTGCACCCACTCGTACGCCTGCTCGCGCGAGACGCCTTTCTTGGCGAGATCGAGCAACACGGTGCCCGAGAACACCACGCCCCGCGATCGATTCAGGTTCTCGCGCATGCGATCGACGTTGACGGCCATGCCGCGGACGATGCGCGTGAAGCGACGCAGCATGTGGTCGAGGGCGATGAAACTGTCCGGCAGGATGACGCGCTCGACCGACGAATGCGAGATGTCGCGCTCGTGCCAGAGCGCGATGTTCTCGAACGCCGCCTGGCAGTTGCCGCGAATGAGCCTCGCCAGCCCGACGATCTGCTCGCATCCGACGGGATTGCGTTTGTGCGGCATGGCCGACGAGCCCTTCTGGCCCCGGCCGAACGGCTCTTCCAGCTCGCCGATCTCCGTTTTCTGCAGCCCGCGGATTTCGAGCGCGAACTTTTCGAGCGATGCGGCCGTAATGGCCAGAGCCGCGAGCAAATCTGCGTGGCGATCGCGCTGAATCACCTGCGAGGCGACCGGCGCGGCCTCGAGCCCGAGTCGACGACACACGTCGGCTTCGATTCCGGGCGGCAAGTGCGCGAAGGTCCCGACGGCCCCCGAAAGCTTGCCGACGCTGACGATCGCCCGGGCGCGCCGCACGCGCTCGACGTCGCGATCCACTTCGGCGTACCAGAGCGCGAGCTTCAAGCCGAGCGTCATCGGCTCGGCGTGCACGCCGTGCGTGCGGCCGATCATCGGCGTCCGGCGATGCTCGAGCGCGCGATCACGAATCGCCTCCGACAAGCCGGTAAGGCCCTTCAGGATGACGTCGGAGGCCTCGCGCATCTGAAGGGCTTGAGCGGTATCGATAACGTCCGATGAGGTCATGCCGAAGTGCAGCCAGCGCGCCGACGGTCCAACTTTTTCCGCGACGGCCGTGGTGAAGGCGATGACGTCGTGCTGCGTGGTCCGTTCGATGTCATCGATGCGCGCGACGTCGAAGCCGCCGCGCTCGCGAATGTCTCGGGCGGCGTCGGCGGGCACGATGCCGGCGGCCGCCATGGCCTCGGCAGCCGCGATCTCGACCAGCAGCCACGTCTCGTACCGCCGCTGGTCGCTCCAGATCCGCCCCATCTCGGGGTGTGTGTAGCGTGCGATCACGAATGCTCTCCACCACGGAGGACACGGAGGACACAGAGGGAGAATCTTGTCAGGTCTGATCCTCCGCGTCCTCCGTGTCCTCTGTGGTGTATACAGGCCTCTTCAGTCCAAGTCGAGCCGCTCGCGTGGAATCTGCAACCCGTTCACATTGCCGAGCACGGTCGCGGCCAGCAAACCGTTTTTGAACAAATCCACCGCCACGCGCTGCACATCGTCAGCGGTGACCTTCTCGATCCCGGTCAACGTTTCGTCGAGCCCGAACTGCCGATCGAAGTAGATCTCCTGGCGCGCCAGGTGCGACATGCGGCTCGCGGTGTTCTCGAGGCTCAACATGAGGCTGCCCTTGAGGTGATCTTTCGACCGCCGCATCTCGGCGTCCGGCACCGGCGTCTGCTTCACCCCGCGCAGCTCTTCGACGACGAGGTCGATGACTTCGCTGACGACGTCGTTCGAACACCCGGCGTAGATCGTGAACGACCCCGCGTCGCGATAGGCGCTCAGCCCGCTGAAGACGGCGTACGCCAGCCCGCGCTTCTCGCGCACGTTTTGAAACAGCCGCGAGCTCATCGACCCGCCCAGGAGCGTGTTCAACACGTAGCTCGAGTAGCGGTCGTCGTGATTCTGCGGGTAGCTGCTGACGCCGACGCACAAATGACTCTGCTCGAGCTCCTTGTTGCGCACGAGAATCTTCGGAACGACCTGGGGCGCCTCGTCACGCGCGGGCGGACCCGGCTCGGTCAGCGACCCGAACTTCTCGGCGACCAGATCGCGAACGCGCTCGTGCTCCAAGTTGCCCACCGCCGACACGATGAGGTTCCCGGCGGTGTAGACGCCGCGGAAATAATCACGCAGCAGGTCCGCGTTGAACGACTCGACGGTTTCCTTCGTGCCGAGGATGGGACGACCGAGCGGGTGATTCTCCCAGAACCCCTGCGTGAAGAGCTCGTGGACGAGGTCGTCGGGCGTGTCCTCGACCATTTTGATCTCTTCGACGACCACCTTCTTTTCGCGCGCGATGTCGTCGGCGCCGAACGCGGGATGGCGCACGATGTCGGCGAGGATGTCGATCGCCAGCGGCAGGTGCTCGTCGAGCACTTTGATGTAGTAGCTCGCGTACTCCTTCGCGGTGAACGCGTCGAGCTGCCCGCCGATCGAATCGATCGCCTGCGCGATGTCTTCGGCTGATCGGCTCGCCGTGCCCTTGAAGAGCATGTGTTCGACGAAGTGGGCGATGCCGCCGCGCTCGGCGGATTCGTGGCGCGAACCGCGCGTGAGCCAGACGCCGATGCTAATCGAACGCACTTGCGTCATCCGCTCGGTCAGAATGCGGAGGCCGTTATCGAGAACGTCTCTGACGATGGGTGCGTCCGACACGGTGGATCCTTATGCTACCATCGAAACTCCGCCCACACGCCGAGATAACGAAAGCGACATCGTGGCCACGGCCGAGCGATCCGACCTCGCCGAGCTGGAACGACCGGCAATCGAGTCCGCGCTCGACGCGCGCGGATATAAACGTTTCCACGCCCGTCAGATTTTTCGCTGGCTGTACCGCCGCGGCGTCACCGACGTCGACGCGATGA
>JACPZV010000322.1 GCA_016195295.1 Acidobacteriota bacterium | reverse complement strand
GCTCGTCAATGCGCAGCGCGACCTCAACGCCGGATTCACGACCGTCGTCGACCTCATGTCGCACGGCGGCTGGTACGGCACGGTTGACCTCCGCAACGCGATCAACACCGGCGTCGTCCAAGGCCCGCGGATGCAGGTCGCTGGACCCGGCATCGTGAACACCAACAAGGCCAACATTGCATTTCCCCTGTTGAGCCGCCAGGAGATTTCCAACCTCGGGGCCCAGATTGCGAATAGCCCATGGGGCGCGCGCGAGGCCGTCCGGGAACACGCTCACTACGGCGTCGAGTGGATCAAGATCTACAGCACCGAGCAATACACGCTGAACGCCGACGGCACGATGGTGAACACCCCGACGTTCACGCTCGAGGAGACCCAGGCGATCGTGGACGAAGCGCATCGCAAGGGGCTCAAGGTCGCGTGTCACGCGTACGGCGGCGAAGGGCTCCGCAACTGCATTGCCGCGGGCGTGGACGTTCCGACGCACGCGGTCGATCTGGACGATGCGTCGCTGAAGATGCTGGTCGACAAACATCTGCCGCTGACGGCGACGCTGTTCGATCTGAGCATGGAGGATGCGCAGGAGTTCAAACGCTTCGGCAACAGCCGGTGGCGGATGATGGAGAAGAGCTTCAAGAAGGCGCTCGCCGCAGGGGTGACACTCCCCTTCGGTAGCGGCGCGGGCCCGTTTCCGCACGGCACGCAGGTCGATCAGTTCGCCTACCTGGTGAAATGGGGCATGTCGCCCCTCCAGGCCCTGCGCGCCGCCACGACGGTGGCAGCGGAAACCATCGGCTGGACGGCCGAGGTCGGCACCGTGGAAAAAGGCAAGTTCGCCGACCTGGTGGCGGTCGTCGGCGATCCGCTCGCTGATATCACGGAGATGTCGCGCCTTGTGTTCGTCATGAAAGGCGGCCAGATCGTTCGAAACGACGCCAGTGGCAAGTAACGCCGGACGTTCCTCACCTCTGAAAAAGCGGCGGCCTTCGAGCAGACGATGTGACGGCGGAGGCCAGATCCCTTACACTGGAATTCGGAAGGAACTGAACGATGGCTCTGCTCGATTGGTCCCAGTGCCCGGCGGTCGAGAGCATCCCCGGCAAAGTCAGCGGGGCGTGGGTGCTCCGTAACACGCGCATGCCTGTCGCGACGATTTTCGAGAACCTTGAAGCGGGGGCAAACATCGACGACATCCTTGCGTGGTACGACGGGCTTGACCGCGAGCAGGTGAAAGCCGTCATCGAATTTGCAGCACGCAGCCTCGACACGCCAGTGGCCGGCCGCTGAATGCGCGTGCTGTTCGATCAGGCCACCCCGGTCCCGATTCGCAAGTTTCTCATCGGCCACGCAGTGCGCACGGCCGCGCAAGAGCACTGGGACACGCTGAAGAACGGCGACCTGTTGCTCGTGGCCGAGCGCGCGGGCTTTGATGTCTTTCTCACCACCGACAAGAACATGCGGTATCAACAGAACATGGCCGGCCGGACCATTGCGGTCGTCGCCATCGGGGTTCAGCAGTGGCCAGCCCTTCAGCCGCACGTCGCGCTCGTCGTGGCCGCAGTGAACGCCGCGACACCCGGCAGCTTTACTGAGGTGGATATTCCGGTCGAGTGACTGACCGCTTGGCAATCCTAGGTCCGCGCCACGAGGGAGACGCAGCGTGGCATCCTAGCGAATCCGGTCGTTGAGGTAGGCCGTCCTTCATAGCGCGACGGCTTTGGCGAGAATCCGCTGCTGCGAGTACGGACTGAGGCCACCGTCCGTCAGAACTTCAACAAGTCGTCCAAGCAGTGCCTCGAGGTCCTGTTCGAGGGCGATCACGTCGAGGAGGGTGCGTCCCGGTTCGATATCGACGAGGAGATCGACGTCGCTATCCGGGCGAGCCTCTCCGCGGACCATGGAGCCGAACACGCGGACATTGCGCGCGCCATGGCGCGTCGCCAGCTCGAGAATCGCTCGCCGGTGTGGGTGGAGCGTATCGATCGACATGGCTAATCCTAGCGACTCGGCTTCGATTGCGCCAAGGCCGCGGGCGAGAGCCGCTGGGCGGAATCCACACGCGGGATGAAGTGCGAAAAACTCGCCACTTCGGCGTTACTCAGGACTAAGGTTAATACAGTCCGCGCTGCGCTCCGCCCGTATAATCACGCACAAATTGGCCCCACGCACGGCTCCCTCGACGTCTACGGAGTGACCGAGGCGATCGGCGAAGAGGGCATGGGCGCCACGGACATTAAGCTAATCTAGGACTGCACAATGCCATGAGCGTCATCGGCGAACTTCTGCTAACCAACCTGCTCGGTTACCTGCTCAATCTCGCCGCCGGTGAGCGGTCGGCTGCACTTGCCGCAACAAGAGAGCAGAAACTTAGGGAGGCGCTCCAGAAGGACGAGGCCTTGCGCAAAGCCCTCGCCTCGACACATTCGATTCGCGCCGAACTCGGCGCGGCCTGCGCGGAACTCGTCCGCGACCGCGCCCAACTCGGCGTCCCGCCTTACGAAGAACCGCTTTGGCAACTCCTCAGCGACGAAGTTTTTCAGGCAGACCTTGCTGAGTGGCTGATGGCTGGTGCTATAGAGGAAGGGAACGCCGTCAAGCGCCGCATTCTCCAGACGATGGAAACTGCCTTGGCCAAAGGCGGTGCCAGCCAGGAACAGATTACGTTTCTCAAGACACGCTACTTTGAGGCAGTGGATAAGGTGGTATTCGCGCATCCGGCCCTTGCCCACTGGCGGCACCAGTTGAGTCTCGACTACCTCCGCGAGCAGGTTGCCGGGCTGCGACAACGGGCCGATGAAGCCGTGGGCGTCTACTCCCCAGAGAAGCAAGCATCCGCCCTCAATACCTACTGCGATAAGGCGCTCGCCGCATGGGACATCATCGACCTGAGCAATCTGCCCGAGGGTGACGTTCAAATTGCCACGCAACAACTACTCTTGCGCCAGCTCTACATGCCGCTGCGCATCGAAGTCGGGCCGACCAAACGTGGCGAAGGCGACGATACCGCGCTGGCCAGATTGGAAGAACAACGCGAAACCCGCCGCCATCGCGAAGCCGGCCATCTCCTCTCAGATGAACCCGACCGGTCCAACCGCACGAAGCCGCGTTCGCCCGTCGGGGAACGCTTGGGCGCGTCCCGCCGACTAGTCGTTCTCGGCGACCCGGGTGGCGGCAAGACGACAATGCTCCGCTGGATGGCCACCGTCTATCTCCTGCGGCACAAAGGCGACGCTGCTTTCAGCCAGGTTCCCGATACCGACACACTGCCGAATCAGCCTTGGATTCCTGTGCTCATTCGTTGCCGCGATCTCGGCGAAGAGGACCTCTGCCGTTGCTTCACTGACTTTCTGACTCAGCACCTCAACAAGACGGAACTCCTCCCGGCAGAGGCGGCCGTCATGCGGGCCGTTGTTCTCGACCGCATCGCCACTGGCAAAGCCCTGCTGCTCCTAGATGGTCTGGACGAGATCACGAATCCCCAAGTACGCATGATGTTCTGCCAGGAACTGGAGCGCACCGCCGCGCGCTACCCGGATGCGCCGATAGTGGTTACCTCCCGCATCGTCGGCTACCGGGACATGCCTTACCGCATGGGCCCCGGTTTTGAGCATGGCGTTATCGCTGAACTGAACCGCAATGACAAAGACCTTTTCGCCAGGCGCTGGGTGGAAGTCACCGAGCAGCACCAGCCCTCTGCTGAAAAAGCTAAGCGTGCCCAGGAATTGCTCGAAGCCCTGCACTCCGGCGACCGCATCGAACGGCTTACCGGCAATCCCATGCTGCTGACGACGCTGGCCTTGGTCAAGCGCAAGGTCGGAAAACTGCCCAACCGCCGGACCAAACTCTACGCCGAAGCGGTTTCGGTATTGCTCAATTGGAATCCGAGACGTTACCAGGTCATTGAAGAAGACGAAGCCATTCCCCAACTCGAATACCTCGCCTACGAAATGTGCCGGCGTGGCGTCCAACAGTTGACCGACGAGGAAGTTCTCGACTTGCTGGATAACCTCCGCATCGAGTATCCGAACATTCGCGCAGTTCGTAGCCGAAAACCGCGCGAGTTTCTGAAGCACTTGGAAGAGCGTTCCAGCATCCTCATCAAGTCCGGTAGCATCTGGCAGAAGAACGAGAGCCAAGTGAAACCCGTTTGGGAATTCCGCCATCTGACATTCCAGGAATTCCTCGCCGGCCGCGCGCTTCTCGATGGTCGTTATCCCGGCCGCGACAAATCCAAATCGCTGGCCGAGCAGGTGGCGCCGCTTGCCGGTGCAGTGGAAAGAGCTGGGCCCCGCGGAGCGTCCCCCTCCAAAGGCGAAGCGGAGGCCGAAATACCCGAATCCTGGCGCGAGGCTCTCCGACTCCTCGTCGCAGATTGCAAAGACGATGATGTGGACGATGTACTCCTGGCCATCTTGAACCCAATGACTGGCGAGGATCCAGCCATGACGGCTCGACCACGCGTTGCCTTAGCCGCCCTTTGCCTCGCTGATGAACCGAATGCCAGCGAGGCCATCGCACAGCGAGTGCTTTGCGCGTTCGCTGCCCAGGCTGGAAGGAACGAAGGCCAAGACGAGGAGAAGACGTCGCTTGGTCGAGCGGCGAATGAGGTTGCGGCTAGCGCATGGTCCCCGCAACTCAAGAAGTCGATATTCCAGGAGTACTGTCAGCGGACAACAAGCACACGACAAGGCGTCGGTAGTCTCTGGGGAGAAGCTGAGGCGAATTGCCGGAGAAAATCTGGCATTGATACACAGACATTTCTCACTGAGCTCGAAGCACGCCTTCGGTCAGGCGACCGGCTTGAGGTGTTGTCCGCCGCGTTTACTGTCGGGGCAGCGGCGAGTGAGGGCAACCTCGAAGCCGTGGAGCATCTCCCCGCCATCCTCTTGGATCTCTTTACGGAAATAGACCATCAAGTGAACTACGCTGCCACCGTAGCGCTTGGGAACCTGAGCCCCCCTCCTTTTGCCAACCAAGAACGTAAATGGGTTTGGGTAGCAAAGGGCGACGACGTCAATCGGGTGAGCCAAGCTTTGGACGCTACGCCCGAGGGTGAGATTAACCCGCGCGCTTGGCTAGCCTACATTCTAGGCGTCAGCAAAGATTCCCGAGCACTGTCGCCTCTGACGCGGAAGTTGAACGACCCCAGCCCCCTTGTCCGCACGACCGTTATCAGAGCGCTGGGGCAATTAGGCGACAAAGAGGCCGTCACGCCCCTGCTGGCCAAGCTTGACGATCAAGACTCTGGAGTCCGCAGGCAGGTCATCGAAGTGCTGGGGCAATTAGGCGACAAACAGGCCGTCGCGCCCCTGCTGGCCAAGCTTGACGACCAAGACGTGGACATAGGAGCAACCGCAGCAGTGGCACTCCACGCTTTGAGAGAACCAAGAGGAATGGCGGCGTGGGCTCGGCTCCTCACCTCGGAAAAGGCTCAGGTTCGTCAAACCGCCGTTCGTGCGTATGCTCAACGCAAAGACATTTCGGACCGACGTCTTCTCTCCCGTGATTTGGACGGTTTCAATCCGTGGCGGGACCCACAGGAACCAGTAACCGACGCACAGGTTGACAAGGCTTCGAGGCTACTCAACATCACGCCGGAACAGGTCCGATCACGCTACGAATCCTTCAAACATGAGTTGAACCTGACGCTCAGTTGGACGAGTTAAGGATCGACACACCGATTTGGAGTCTCGTTACGCTCGCCGTTGGACTGGCACGAGATGCGGGACTTCATAGGTGTCTGGCCCTCGTGTGAGTGCGGCGCTTATCCGCGTTGGCACCGGATTGGTCTTGCTTTGTCGCGTTGTGGCGAACTATGCGCCACGGAGGCCGCGAGACTCGTTCGCCTCTTGTTGACAACCAGTCGCAACGGCCCAAGTATTGGGGCGCACGGGGAGGTGGACGTGAAGGCTCGTGTCATTGGGTCTGCGCTTGTCGCGCTCACGCTCGCCGTCGCCGTCAGCGCCCAGGCCCCCTGGGCTCCGCCCCGCACGCCGGACGGCCATCCGGATCTGCAGGGCTACTGGTACTTCGGCTCGGCCACGCCGCTCGAGCGCCCGAAGGAGTTCGAGGGCAAGGCGTTCCTCACGGCTGAAGAGGCCGCGGCATTCGAGCGGCGCACGGACGAGCGGCGCGGCGACGTCCTCGCGGTCCATGCGCCCGAGTGGCTCGACTACGGGAAGCATGTGGGCGCCGATCGGCGGACGTCGCTCATCATCGATCCGCCCGACGGTCGCGTGCCGCCGCTGACGCCGGCTGCGCAAGCCCGGGCGGCCGCGCGACGTGCGCGCGCACAGAGTAGCCCCGCCGACAACCCCGAGGACCGCAGCCCGCAGGAGCGGTGCATCGTTTTCGGCGCGGGGCCGCCGCTGCTGCCGGGTCCCTACAACAACAACATGCAGATCGTGCAGACGCCTGGCGCCGTGGTCGTGCTCAGCGAGATGATCCACGACGCGCGGATCGTGGCGCTCGACGCTCGTCCCGCGCCGTCGCCGTCGATGCGGTTCTGGCTCGGTTCGTCGCGCGGGCACTGGGACGGCGACACGCTCACCGTGGAGACGACGAACTTCGCGGAGTCCATTAGCTTCCGAGGATCCGACGAGCACCTGCGCGTCGTCGAGCGCTTCACGCTCGCTGGCCCAGACGAGTTGCGGTACGAGTTCACGATCAACGACCCGACGGCGTTCACCAGGCCGTGGACAGGCGCGTTCACCATGACGCGCACCAGCGACATGATCTTGGAGTTCGCGTGTCACGAGGGGAACTACGGGCTGATGAACATTCTGCGTGCGGCCCGCACCGAAGAACAGAAGACTCGCGAGAAGTAGGGCGAGCATTGCTAAGAAGTAGGGCGAGCCTTCAGGCGAGCCTCGTTCGCTGGAGATCGTCCTGGAGGTTCGCCATGCGTGTACTCCGCTCTGAGTCCGGCCGAACGGTGACGGGCATGCTGATGGCGATGGCGCTGTGCCTCGCCTCTGTCGCGCTGACGCATTCCGCGGGTCCAGCCACGCCGAACTGGAACAAACCACCCACGCAGGATTTTCCACTCGCGGGCGGCAGCTATTCGAATCAGCGCTACTCCGCGCTGAACAAGATCAATCGCTCAAATATCACGAAGCTGGGCGGCGTCTGGTCCATGCGCGTCGAAGAACCTCGCCTGGGCGGAACGCTCGACGGCACGCCGGTCGTGGTCGATGGCGTGATGTACGTCTCGACCGGCGCGAAAAACGTGCTGGCCCTCGACGTGAAGACCGGTGACGTCAAGTGGCGCTATCGCCCGGAATCGGCCGAAGGCAAGACCGGCGCGAACAAAGGCGTTGTCGTCGCCGACGGCAAAGTGATGTTCGGCCGGCGCGACAACATGCTCATCGCGCTCGATCAGCACACGGGCCGCGTCGTCTGGCAGACGCAGACGACCGCGCAGCGGGCCGCGTACTCGTCGGCGGCGCCCGTGTATTACGACGGGCTCGTGTTCATCGGCGTCGCCGGCGGCGACGGCGCGGTCCGCGGCGAAGTCGCGGCCTACGATGTGAAAACAGGAAAGCAGGTCTGGAAGTTCAGCACCATCCCGGGACCGGGTGAACGCTTCTCGGACACATGGGAAGCAGACGCGCACCGATGGGGCG
>JACPZV010000321.1 GCA_016195295.1 Acidobacteriota bacterium | reverse complement strand
TCGACCCCGACACCGGTCAACGCAAATGGCACTATCAGTTCACGCCGAACGATGCGCACAACTGGGATTCGGTCCAGGACATGATGCTGGTCGACCGCGCGTGGCACGGCCGGGACCGCAAGCTGCTTCTGCACGCCGACCGCAACGGACACTTCTACGTCCTCGATCGCACCAACGGAACCTTCTTGTCCGGCACGCCGTTCGTCTACCAGAACTGGAACAGAGGCTTTGACGACAAAGGCCGTCCGCTCTCGATCCCGGGATCGAACTCAAGCGGCGAGGGCAGCTTCCTCGTGTATCCGACCGTCGGAGGCGCCACGAATTTCCAGGCTCCCTCGTACAGTCCGATTTCCGGATGGCTCTACCTCGAATACTCCGAGAACGGACAGCAGTACGCGAGCGCTCCGGTCGAGATCGAACGAGGCCGGCAGTACCTCGGACGCAACGCGGCGATGGGAAGACCGCGCGCGCGCGGCCCGAACGATCCGGCGCCCAGCGCCGGCATCAAGGCCATCGATCCGGAGAATGGAAAAACAATCTGGGACTTCAAGTTATTCCGAGGCTCGCTCACCAACGGCCTGGTGGCGACGGCGGGCGGTGTCGTCTTTGCCGCAACACGCGAGGGGAACATCATCGCGCTCGACGCCAAAACGGGGACGCATCTGTGGCACTTTCAGACCGGCGGCAACATGGCCGCCTCCCCCATAAGCTACGCCGTGGACGGCCGGCAGTACGTCGCCATCTCAGCGGGTAACGTGCTCTTCAGCTTCTCGCTTCCGGAATGAATGTGACCGCGCGCCGTGTGGTCGGCGTCGTGATGCTGCAGCTCGCCGTCTGGCTCTCGATCGTGCTCGCTGTGCCCTCCGCCGCGGAGCGGTACTCGGCGCGCCAGCAAGATGGCGTCATTCAGCTCGAAGACTCCAACACCCAGACCGTCGTGTCGATCGTTCCGTCGGTCGGCAACGTGGCCTTCTCGGTGAAGGTCAAGGGTCAGCAGATTCTCTGGTTCCCGTACGCGTCGCTTGCCGAGTTCGAGAGCCGGCCGGGGCTCGCCGGCATTCCGTTCCTCGCGCCGTGGGCGAATCGTCTCGACGAGCAAGCCTTCTATGCGAACGGGAAGAAGTACACGTTCAACATGGAGCTCGGCAACGTCCGCGGGGCGCATCCGATCCATGGCTTCGTGAGCTCGACCGACCAGTGGCAGGTCGTTGAAGCGAAATCCGACGGGAAGGCGTCGTGGGCGACGGCGCGGCTCGAGTTCTTCCGCCAACCGGCGTGGATGGCGCAGTTCCCGTTCGCTCACACGGTCGAGATGACCCACCGTCTGCAGGACGGCGTCCTCGAGATCACGACGCGGATCCACAACCTGAGCACCGAACCGATGCCGGTCGCGATCGGCTTCCACCCGTATTTTCAGTTGACCGATTCACCGCGCGATGCGTGGACCATTGCAGTCGGCGCCCGCACGGAATGGGTGCTCGCGCCCGACAAGATTCCGACGGGAGAGACGCGTGCCATCGAACAATTCTTCCCCAACCCGGCCGCTGCCGCGTTGAAGGACTTCGATCTCGATCACGTGTTCGGGGATCTGATCCGGGATTCTTCCGGCCGTGCGGTGATGTCGGTGAAAGGGAAATCGCAAAAGCTGGACGTCGTCGTCGGGCCGAACTATCGCGCGGTGGTCGTGTACGCGCCGTCACCCAATAACTTCATCTGCTTCGAGCCGATGGCGTCCATCACCAACGCGCTCAACATGACGCAGCGCGGCCTCTACAAGGAATTGCAAAGCATTCCTCCAGGCCAGACGTGGGAGGAACGCTTCTGGGTTCGCCCGAGCGGGTTCTGAGCTAATCTCTCTCGGGCTTCGGCCGCATGTTCGCCGCGAGAATCCGCTTCCGCAATCGGATGCTGGACGGCGTCACTTCGACCAACTCATCGTCGTTGATGAATTCGATCGCCTGCTCGAGGCCGAGCCGGCGCGGCGGGATGAGGCGGATCGCTTCATCCGCCGTCGACGCGCGCATGTTGGTCTGCTTCTTCTCTTTCGTCACGTTGACGTCCATGTCGTTGGGCCGTGAGTTCTCGCCGATGATCATCCCTTCGTACACCTGGACGGCCGGGTCGATGAAAATCTCGCCGCGCTCCTGGAGATTGAAGATCGCGTAGGACGTCGCGGCGCCCGCGCGGTCGGCCACGAGCGCGCCGTTCACGCGCGAGGGAATCGGGCGCCGTTCGCCCGCGAGGGAATCGCCCCATGCCACGGCTCCCAGCTCGAGAAGATGTGGTTCATGATGCCGGTGCCCTTCGTGTCGGTCATGAACTGCGAGCGGAAGCCGATCAGGCCACGCGCCGGAATCCGGAACTCCAGCCGCACGCGCCCGCTGCCGTTGTTCACCATCTTGGTCATCACGCCCTTGCGCTCGCCCACCTGCGCGATGACGACGCCCTGGTACAGCTCGGGCACGTCGATCACCAGCTCCTCGACCGGTTCGACAATCTGCCCTTTGATCTCCTTCGTGACGATGTCTGGACGCGACACCTGCAGCTCGAATCCCTCGCGCCGCATCATCTCGATCAGAATCGACAGCTGCAGCTCGCCGCGGCCGACCACTTTCATCTGCTCCGGCGACTCCGTGGGCTCGACGCGGATGGACACGTTGCCGAGCAGCTCGCGATCGAGCCGATCCTTGAGCTGCCGCGACGTGACGTACTGGCCTTCGCGGCCGGCCATCGGCGACGTGTTGACGCCGAAAATCATCGAGACGGTCGGTTCGTCGATCGCCACGGGCGGGATCGCGATCTGATGCTCCATGTCCGTGATGGTCTCGCCGATCGTGATGTCCTCGATGCCGGCCAAGCACACGATGTCCCCCGCCCCGGCCTCCTGTATGTCCACCCGCTTCAGGCCGTCGAAGGCATAGAGCTTGGTGACCTTGGTGTGTTGAACGGCCGTATCCAGCTTCACCACGGCGACCGCGTCGCCGATCTTGACGCGACCGTTGAAAATCCGGCCGATCGCGATGCGTCCGAGGTAGTCGCTCGAGTCGAGGTTGGCCACCAGCAGCTGCAGCGGCGCGTCGGGGTTCCCGCGCGGCGGCGGTACATGCTGGACGACCGCGTCAAACAGCGGACGCAGATCCTCGCCGGTCGCGTTCGGGTCGAGCGTCGCCGTGCCGACCTTCGCGTTGGTGTACAACACCGGAAAGTCGAGCTGATCCTCATTGGCGTCGAGATCGATGAAGAGATCGTAGATCTCGTTCAGCACCTCCGGCGCGCGCGCGTCGGGCCGATCGATCTTGTTGATGACGACGAGCGGCGTCAGCCGTCGCTCGAGGGCCTTGCGCAGGACGAACCGCGTCTGCGGCAGCGGCCCTTCCGACGCGTCGACGAGGAGCATCACGCCGTCCACCATCGACAGCGTCCGCTCGACCTCCCCGCCGAAATCCGCGTGGCCGGGCGTGTCGACGATGTTGATCAGGAGGTCCTGGTAGTGGACGGCGGTGTTCTTCGCGAGAATCGTGATGCCGCGCTCGCGCTCGATCTCGTTGCTGTCCATCGCGCGCTCGGCGACGCGCTCGTTGGCCCGAAACGTGCCGCTCTGGTGCAGCAGCGCATCCACGAGCGTCGTTTTTCCGTGATCGACGTGCGCGATGATGGCGACGTTGCGTCGAAGCGGATTTGCGACCGGAGACATCCTCCCAGTGTACCGCACGGACATGTAGGGCGGGTCCTTTTGGACCCGC
>JACPZV010000056.1 GCA_016195295.1 Acidobacteriota bacterium | reverse complement strand
GGGCGGCCATCAGCCATGTCCGCTGCCACTGCAAGCCGCTGAAATCCCGAGGCGCTCGCGCGAGGCTGTCAGCGAAGGCGCGCGGCAGCGCACCGCCTGCCAGCACACTGGCCCAGGCCGCTGCGGTTGCCGTCGCGATCAGGATGACCGTGAGGAACAGGACCGGCGAATCTGTTCGACTTGCCGTCGCAGAGCCGATGACAGAGCCGATGGCGATGCCAGCAATCACGGTGGCCAGTGTTGCTGCGAAGGCGTAGGTCGATGGGCCGGCCGTGATCGAGAAGACCCGTGTCCATGCGATTTCATAGGTCAGCATCGCGAAGCCGGTTAATCCGAGGACGGCCGCGGCAAGCGGCCAGCGGTGAGGCTGTCGAGGCGCCTCGCGCACAGCGCGTCGTCTGGTGGATGCGCCTTTACGTCCAGGACGCTCCTCGGATCGCGGAGACGGCGCCTTTGCGCTGACCGCCGCCGCATCGCCCACCGGGCCCGCCGGATCGTTCAGTCGGTCCTCGCGTCGGCTGCGGGTCCACACGCTGATCGCCGCGCCGACGGCGAGAAAACTCGCGCCGACGGCCACGAGTACAGTGTTGAAAAGTCCAAGGGAGGGCAGGAGAAGAAATCCGGCGGCGACGGCGCCGATTGCGGCGCCACTTGTGTTTGCCGCGTAGAGCGCTCCCGCCAATCGCCCGACCGCCGCCGAGCGAGTGACGAACCATCGGACCGCCATGGGGAAGGTTGCGCCCATCGCGAGCGACGGAATCGTGAACAGGACCAGGCACGAGACCAACCGGACCGACCCAAACAGAAACCCCGGAGCGCCGTCAGAGTAGGCCCACCTGAGCAGAGGAGTGAGCGCGGCCAACTCCCACGGAAGCACGAGCGCGACGACCACGACGGCAGATTCCAGCGCTCCGTACGCCAGGAGCGCTTGCCTTGGCGTCAACCGCGCCGCCGCGTATCCGCCGATCGCCGAGCCGCCAGCCAGTCCGCCCATGAACGCCGCAACCACCGTGCTGGCTGCCGCAGTGGTGTGGCCCATGTACAGCGTGGCGAGCCGAGTCCAGCTCACCTCGTAGACGAGGCCCGCCAGTCCCGAGCAGGCGTACGCCGTCAGAAACAACCAGCCTCCGCTCATCACGCGTGCAGTCTAACCGAACGTCGCGAGCAACTCCGTCAGGCTCGCCGCCCGGATCTTTCCTATAGTGGCGTGACGGCTCCAAGCGGTTAGACCGCGCTGGTATCCTTGCCCACGATGCTTACGGCACTGAGATTCATCGGGAGGGTCGCAAGACCCATTCGACGCCGGTGAGAACTGTTGCCGCATTGACGCCGAGATTTTTGCCAGCGGTCCCGGCGTTTGAGATGTGGTGGTTGCGGAACTCGAAGACGAGACAGGGTCCGCTGGCCCTGGTCTGACGCCATCCGACGCCCACGAAAAGTTGGAAGTTGAAGATTCGATCAATCTCCGGGACCTCGAGCGACGTCCAGAGCAGGCCAGCGCCTGCATGGACATACGGTATCCAACCGCCGTTCGTTTTCAAGTAATACCGACCGGCAAGCCCGCCCAGCCCTGCGGCCACTGCCGCCTGCGGCCGGTCGTACACGAAGAGAGTGCCTTCTCCGTAAAGCTCCAGGCGGTCCGTGACGAACCATCCCATCCGCGGATGGAACGCGACGAATGTCACCTCGCTGCGGGTCTGACCGAAAATTGGGCGCCAACTGTGACCCCAGCCACCCACCAAGCCCTGCGTGCGGCTCCCTTCGCTGAGCGGTCGCTCCTCGGCGCGACTCGGCGTGGAGAGACACAAGATGATCGACGCGCCGAGCACGAGCATCTTTCCCGAGCGGGACACGATTCGAGGCTGGGTCGCCAGTACCTAACCCCCTCTACCCAAACAGACACACTCAAACGTGTTACATCGATTGTTCGTCTGTATCACGCCGGCGGCTCACCTGCGGCGGCCGGTCGCCGCCGTTCCGACAAGCTTGCTCGTCACGCGGCCGTCAGGTGCAGCCGCTGTTAGACGGCATCCACGGAAATGTGTCTCAACCGAACCAAGATTTCACCTGGCAAATCGGCCCGGTGATGACCGAACCCCGGCGTTTTCTTAACGAGGAATACATGGTGGTCCAGGTAACTCTGAAAGTTCGGATTGGCACACGTTGACGCCGCCACAATCATCGATGGCACATCGATTCGAGTTGGAAGTTGCTCCCACACGTCATACACATCAACGTTGATCAGATCGGGCTCGTCGCTGAAGTCCAACCGATAGATTGCCAATTCGACGCGCATTTCCGTTTTGGTGGCCGTGCCGATCAAGAAGGAAGGCGCGCGCGCAACCGGTGTTTCGGCCAAGTCTCGTGTATCCAACAGGACGAGCGAACCGGCTTGAAGGCGAAATGAGTCCCATACTCTACGGCTCAACATGAAGATGGATCGGCCCTCGATTCGTTCGAGCAGTGCGTGGAACCTCGGCGCGTTGGGACGTAGTTGCCCGGTCTCGAGTTGTCTTCTGAGCATTTGAGTTATGCCGTCTAACTTTCTTACTGAGTGGACCGCGAGGCCCCGCTCGCAGCCATCGCGGGCCGATGCCCGCGCAGTCTCGATCGAAAGCCCTCGAAAATCAGGCGCCGTGCCTCCCGGCGCCGTGCCTCCCGGTGCCCTGCGTCGACACTCTTGGCTGCAGGCCGCGTGGGGACCTGGGCCCCATCGCGGCCAACGCTGGAAAAGAGACCTGGCCGGAAACGTGGCAACTCACTGATGTGAATCTCATACTCGGCAAAACGGATGCACCCCGCGCCAGCGTTCGCAGCACCACCATCGCAGCTAACGCCGGAACCACCGTCATTGAAGCTCGCGTCGATGTGTCTGAAAATTGCGAGACTTATCGCGGCTCAAGGCCGCTACAGCCGGTTGAACAGACTGTGAACACCAAGCCCGCCGCGGTTCATGGCGCGTGGGACTACACTTGGCGGTTCGAAACCCCTACTGGCCCTGCGTTGACGCGGCCGGCTTGACCGTCACCGTCACGTCCACGAACTTCGACAGCTGGCCGTCGTTCGCAGTCGCTCGCAGCACGTACGTTCCTGGTACGGCAAAGGTCGCACTCGTCGAAGCCTGACCGTTCATGACCAGTGTGGGACCCGAGGCTCCAAACGTGACCTTGCCGGGCCCGCGGTACTCCATCCAGCTGACCCTGAGTCCCCGGGGGCGCCCCGGGCCCGACGAGTTCACCTGTGCGATGACCCCGCGGCCGCCGGCAGTCGGCGGCGGTGGTGGCGGCGCCACGGCCCTCGGTTTCGGCAGACCATCGTCTTGGACCGATGCGGTCAGCGTCACCGGGACGCCAGCCACCACGTTCTGAAGCGGGGCCAACGTGATTGACGGCGGCTGGTTGGGATCGCTCTCACCAGGATTGAAATTGCCGTTGGTCATGAGGACGCGCTCGGTGAGCTCTTCGGGCGGAATCAGATCGCCGTAGGCCGTTTCGGTGCGACCGTTCGCGGTGATCGACCACGTCACGATCTTTTTTCCGAAGTCGGCCGGTACGCGGTAGCGGACCACCCATCGCTGACGTCGCGGCAGGAAGTACGTCGGCTGGCCGCCGTCGGCGCTGCCAGGTTCGAACTTGTTGTCGGGACCTGCCGGAATGGCGAGCTCTTCCTTCCAGTTCCGATTGAAGTACCCGAAGACCAGGTCGAAGCTTCCGTCAGGATTCCTGATCCAGCCCTCGAAGTAGGGCACGACGCTTTGACCCGCGTTGAACCTGGTGTTGCTGACTTCGGTTGGGACCGGTCGCCCTTGAGGCGCCTGGGATGGAGCCTGGCCCTGAATGCGGACTTGCGTGGAGGCGATGAGCACGCCACCAACCACGGCAGGCGTCAGCCAGCGCAGATGAGTACCCATTGCGGTCTCCCGGGAAAAACAACCCCACCTACTACTGCTGTTGCTGGGTCGTGGCGTTCTGCGAGTTCCTCGCCTTCACCCGCTGCTGGTAGTCGGCATCGTCGAGATAGGTCAGCGTGACCCAGGCAAAGCTCATCTCGTCGATCGACCGCGCGCCGCCGCCCACCCAGTTTTTCGGGTTCGGGTTGTAACGATTCGCCGCGGTGTTGTCGTGCCACGACGTGATGTGAATGACCGTCCCTGCCGGCAGCAGCGGCGCCACGTCATCCGCGTACGGATACGTGATGTGCCAGCCGAACTGGTACGCGCTCACGCAGCTGAGCGTCTCCACGCGAGCGGGGCCCGGACGCGCGGAGTCCGTCCGGACGTCCGGGTAGATCGC
>JACPZV010000055.1 GCA_016195295.1 Acidobacteriota bacterium | reverse complement strand
CCGAAGCCGCCGCCGTTGGGCGTCGCGATGACGCGGATGTGCGCTGCCGGCATGGCCAGCGCCTTGGCCAGCGCGCGGTGGACGTAGTGCGGTGTTTGCGTGCTCGACCACAGCACAAGCTTGCCGTCCGGATCTTTCGCGGCGACGGCGGCGTGCTGTTCGATGGGGAGGTGCGTGCTGCCCTCGTAGAAAAAGATGTCGTCAAAGACACGGTCCGCATCGGAGAACGCCTGCTCGACGTCGCCGAATTTGAGCGATACGAGCTTGTGGATATTGCCGGAATCGCCGTACTCGTGAATTCGTGGTTCTGCGTGCGCGAGGCTGTCTTCGGGATCGGCGAACGTCCGCAGCGCCTCGTACTCGACGTCGATGAGGTCGAGCGCCTCGAACGCCGTCTGCTCGTCCCGCGCGATCACGGCCGCGACCGGATCGCCGACGAAGCGCACGCGGTCGCCGGCGAGCGCGTATTCGTCCTGACTGACGGGGAGAATGCCGTACGTGATCGGGAAGTCGCGGCCGGTGAGGACCAGATGCACACCGGGCAGGGCGGTCGCGCGCGTGGTGTCCACGCGTACGAGGCGCGCGTGAGGCAGCGCGCTGCGCAGCAGCTTGCAGTGCAGCATGCGCGGCAGCATGACGTCGTCTGCGAAGGTGGTCTGCCCCGTGACCTTCGCGCGGCCGTCGACGCGCCGCCTCGGGACGCCGACGATCTTCATCGCGCCCCCCGATCGATCGCGGCTTCAACGGCCTCGAAAATCTGCTGGTAGCCCGTGCAGCGACAGAGGTTTCCTGACAACGCCTCACGAATTTGATCGCGGGTCGGATGGGGATGCTCGTCGAGCAGCGCCTTCGCGGTCACCAGGAAGCCGGGCGTGCAGTAGCCGCACTGCGCGGCGCCGAGGTCGGCGAACGTTTCCTGCAGCGGATGCAGCCGACCGTCGGTGGCGAGGCCCTCCACCGTCGTCACCGTGCGGCCGCCGCAGTCCACGCCGAGCACCAGACACGACAGCACGGGCTGACCGTCGAGCAGGACCGCGCACGCGCCGCACTCGCCAAGCTCACATCCGTGCTTGGTGCCACAGAGATTGAGGTCCTCACGCAGGACTTCGAGGAGCGTCTTGTACGGCGCGAACGCCACCTCCGCGGCCTCGGCGTTGACGGTCAGCGTGATTTGAACCACTGTTCGATTTTAACCACCTCCCGCCGTTCCGCCCAACGTAAAGATCGCCTTTATTCGGTGAACGGAACGGCGGGTCCTATAATCGAACGATGCGCTGGTTGAAGTACGTCGCCGCGGCAGTGACCATCGGCGTCATCGTCGTGGCCATCCGTCTCGCGTCCTTCAGCAACGCCGGGATAGCCGCGCCGCTCATGCTGCTCGATGTCGTGATTGTCGCCCGCGTCTGGGGAATGGCGCCGGCGCTGGTCGCAGCAGCGGCGGGCTCGGCCGCGTACTCGTACTACTTTCTCCCACCCGAGGGCTTCCTGATCGAAGCCCCGGAGGACTGGATTGCGTTTGTCGTTTTCATCTTCACTGCCATCATCGCGGGAGAGCTGGCGTCCCGCGCGGAACGACGGGCCGCCGAAGCGCAGGCAGGCCGGCGGGAGATTGAGCGCTTGTACCAGGAGCTGCAGAGCGCGTTCGACCGGGCCAGCGAAGCAGAAGCGGCGCGGCGGAACGAACAACTCAAGGCGGCGCTGCTGGACGCGTTGACACACAACTTGCGCACGCCGCTGACGGCGATTAAGGCCGCGGTGACGGCCCTCATCGGGTCCGGCGTGTGGAGACCTGGGTCGGAGCTCTCCGTCGAAGGCCGCCGTGAACTGCTGTTGGTGATCGACGAAGAATCGGATCGGTTGAACCGGTTCATCGAGGGGCTGTCCGCGACGGATCGCACCGACGCGGCGCCGCCAATTCACCTGAGGACCGTGAACCTCGAGGAGGTCGTGCGCGCGGGTTTGATGCGCGCCGAGACGGTCACGCGCGACCATCACGTCGTCGTGGCGATCGACCAACGCATGCCGTCCTTGTCCGTGGATGCGGCGGCCGTGATCGAAGTGATCTATATCTTGCTCGACAACGCGAGCAAGTACGCCGCCAAAGGGACCACGATCGCCGTGCGCGCCGTGCCCAACGCCGAGCGCGAGGTCACGGTGACTGTCTCCGACGACGGGCCAGGCATTCCTCCAGAATTCCGCGAGCGCGTCTTCGAGAAGTTCTTTCGCGTGCCCGGGCGCGCGTCGCGCGATCCGAGGCGAGCCGGCGTCGGGTTGGGACTGTCCATCGCTCGCCGTCTCGTCGAGGCACAAGGCGGTCGCATCTGGATCGGCACGCCGCCGTTGGGTCGCGGCACCGCAGTGATGATGACGCTGCCCGCGTCGCTCGAGACAGCAGACGCCGAGAAGCCGGCGCCCGTCGCAATGGCCGTGAAGTGAGGGAGAACATGGCAACAGTCGCAGCAGAAAAATCACGGGTTTTAGTGGTCGACGATGAGCCGCAGATCACGCGCGTGCTTCGGACCGTGCTGACGAGTCAGGGATACCAGGTGCGCACGGCGACCGAAGGCGAAGCCGCGTTGTCGAATTTCGCCGAATGGCGGCCGGAGCTCGTCATCACCGACCTGTACATGCCGCACATGGACGGCATCGAGCTGTGCCGCCGGATTCGCGCGATGTCGAACGTGCCGATCATCGTGCTGTCCGTGAAGGGCGAAGAACGGAGCAAGGTCGAGGCCCTCGATTGCGGCGCCGACGACTACGTCACCAAGCCGTTCGGGATCGACGAGCTGCTGGCCCGCGTGCGGGCCGTGCTGCGCCGCGGCGGGGGTGAGGCGGAGGTCGCGTCCTTCGACGCCGGCGATTTTCGCGTCGATCTGGAAGGGCGCCGCGTGCACGCCCGCGGAAACGAGGTGCGGTTGACGCCGAAGGAATTCGATCTGTTCGTCTACATGGCCCGGCATCCCAACCGCGTCATCACGCACCGGACGCTGCTCGAGGCGGTGTGGGGCGAGGCGTCGCAAGAGCAACCGGAGTATTTGCGCGTCTTCATGGGGCAGCTTCGCAAGAAGCTGGAACCCGATCCCTCGAACCCGCGGTACCTCGTCACCGAACCCTGGGTGGGCTATCGCTTCAATCCGAATGGGTAGGTGGACGAAGGTTCTCGTCGTCAGCCTGCCCGCGCTGCTGATCGCGGCGCTTCTTGTCGGGACCGCAATTGAGATCGTCGTTCGCCTGCGGTGGGATCCGCGGCGGGGCACACCGGGCTTGTACTCGGTCGATCCCATTCGCGGCCAGCGTCTGACGCCCGGCTACGACGGCTGGTTCGCCGGCGTCCCCGTTCACATCAACGCGCTGGGCTTCCGCGACACCCGGGAGTACGACGTCCACAAGCGCGCCAACACGTTCCGCATCTTGGTGCTTGGCGACTCGGTCACCTTCGGACACGGGTGTCCGTTTGCGACGACGTATCCGCGCTTGCTGGAGGATCGTCTGCGGGCGTGGGCGCCGGGCGTGGACTGGCAGGTGTGGAATCTCGCCGTGCCCGGCTACAACACGTCGCAGGAGCTCGCGCAGTTGCGTGACGTGCCGTCGACGTGGCAGCCGGACCTCGTCATCGTCGGATTCTTCGAGAACGATCTCAGCGACAACGAACCGATTCGTGAGCCCGGGTGGACCGAGCGCACGGTGGCGGACGTTCACAACCTCGTCGCGCAACACTGGTATTCGCTCGAATGGTACAAGCGGATGTATCTGACGGCGGCGTGGAGGCTGTCTCGGAAGGACGCGTTCCACGATCGCCTGGCGAATCTGGATCAACTCGACCGATTCTTCGCGCAGACGTCCGAGGTGGAGCGGCGCCCGGAGCAACGGCTGACGCCCTTGACACCGGCCGACGGTCCGATGCCGGCGTGCGATGCGGTGGCGAACGCCAAGTCCGCGCGGGAGGCGAACTTTCTGACGGCCGAGCTCGACGAAGGTCGCCGTTGGCGGAACTGGACCGATGCGGTGCGCGCGCTGCAGCGCATGAATCGTGAGGCGTCCTACCGCGTCGTGTTCTTCCTGAACCTGGCGCCCGACAAGGATGAGCGCGCGGATCGATTCTGCAAGGGAGGCAACGCGGTTCTAAATGCGTCGTTGCTGAAGGTGTTGGGCGCGGACGGGACGCCGAGCGGGCTACGGGGATCGAACCCGTGTCCGAGGCTTGGGAAGCCTCTGTACTACCATTGTACTAAGCCCGCCCTCGCAAGATCGCTCGCCCGAAAGGCTCGAGCCGTTCTCACGGCTCTCGCGCGACAGAGAGCCGCTCGTGCCAGGATCGGAATGGTATCACGAGCGAATGAGTGCGACGACCTCGTCTCGCCGCGCCGCCATCTGGTCGGGCGTGGTCGCCTCGAGATTCAGCCGTAGCAACGGCTCGGTGTTCGAGGGCCGCACGTTGAAGTGCCACTCGGGGTACTCGACCGAGATGCCGTCGAGCCGATACTGACGCCCGTCGTCGTAGCGGGCGGCAATCGCCTCGAGCTTGGCGGGTACAAGGTCCATGCTGGCCAGCTTCGTGTTGATCTCCCCCGAGATGAAGTAGCGCTGCGCGAGGGGCCGCAGCAACTCGTGCAGGCTTTGGCCCTTGGTCGACATCAACTCCAAGATCAGCAGCGCAGGGATGAACCCGTTGTCGGCGAAAAAGTTGTCGCGGAAATAGTAATGGCCGGTGACCTCGCCGCCGAAAATCGCATTCGTCTCGCGCATGCGGCGCTTGAAGAACGCGTGACCCACGCGGTTCATCCACGCCGTCCCGCCGTACGCGGCGGCCGTGTCCTTCACCGCGTAGCTCGCGCGCAGATCGTAGATGATCGTCGAGCCGGGTTGCTTGCGGAGAAACGCCTCGGCGAGCAGCGCCGTGATGAAGTCGCCCGAGACGAACTCGCCGTTGCCGTCGATGAAGAAGCAGCGGTCGGCGTCGCCGTCCCAGGCGATGCCCACGTCAGCGCGCTCGACGACGACACGCTCGACGATGTCCCGACGGTTTTCGTCGATAAGCGGGTTGGCCTCGTGGTTCGGAAAGCGCCCGTCGATCTCGAAGCAGAGACGCGTGGTACGACAGGGGAGCCGCTCGAAGAGTTTCGGCGCGACGAGGCCGCCCATGCCGCTGCCCGCGTCGAGCACGACGCTGAACGGCCGGATGACGGCCGGATCGATGAACGACATCACGTGGTCGACGTACTCGTCGAGCACCTGCCTCGTCCTCACTTCACCTCGGCGGGCAGCCGCGGGCGGGAGGGAGCCGCCGGCGACCATGTCGCGGATGGCCGAGAGTCCTTCCTCGCCGCTCAGCGGGAACGCCTCGCGTCGGACGAGCTTCATGCCGTTGTACTGCTTCGGATTGTGCGAGGCCGTCACCTGTGCGCCGCCATCGAGCCCATCTCGAGCGACGGCGAAGTACAACATGTCGGTCGAGATCATCCCGTAGTCGACGACGTCCGTCCCCTGCGAGATGACGCCGTCAAGGAAGGCCGCGGCCAGCGTCGGCGACGACAATCGCATGTCACGACCGACGCCAATTCGTTTCGCCTGAAGATACTTCGCAAACGCCGCGCCGATGGCGCGCGCCACCTCTTCGTGGACCTCGCCCGGGTACACGCCGCGCACGTCGTAGGCCTTGAAGATGCCGGGATTCAGGGTGAAGGACACGACCAGGGCTCGGAGCTACGCGCTCAGGGCTGAGGGCTGAGGGCTGAGGGCTGAGGACTGAGGAAGCTTACACACGACTGTAGTCCGTGACGACGGATTTGTCGCCGAGGACCGCTCCGTGGTTGACGATGGCGTTGCGTCCGATGTGGCAGTGTCGCCCGAGAATCGCCTGCTGGACGACGGCCTCCTGACTGATCCGGCTGGTGGCCCACACGATCGCGTCCTCGACGACCGCGTCTTCCTCGACGTGGCACTGTCGTCCGATCACGCTGTAGGGGCCGACGCGCGCGCCGGCTTTGATGACCGTGCCTTCGTCGATGAAGCACGGGCCGCGGAGAACGGCGCCTTCTTCGACCCGCGCGCGCGGCGAGACGCAGGCCGTCGACGGCGCGGCCGCGAACGGCGCGACGTTGTACCGCGCGTCCATGATGTCCCGGTGTACTTGGATGTATTTTTCTGGCGTGCCAATGTCGATCCAGTAGCCGCCGTAGACGTACGCCACGAACGTTTCTTGACGCTCGATGAGCGACGGGAAGAAGCCGCGCTCGATCGACCAGGGCGTGTCCTTCGGAATGCGATCGAAGGTCTCCGGTTCGAGCACGTAGATGCCCGCGTTGATGTTGTTCGACGTGATTTCGTCCGCCCTGGGTTTTTCCAGAAACCGCTGGATGTTGCCGCGGGCGTCGGTTTCCACCAAGCCGTACGCCGCCGGATTCTCGACGGGCGTGAGCACGATCGTCGCCTTGGCCCTGCGCTCGCGGTGCAGGGCGATCACGGCCGCGAGATCGATCTGGGTGAGCACGTCGCCGTTGAAAACGACCACTGACTCGCGGAGCGACTCGCCGGCGTATCGCACGGCGCCCGCCGTCCCGAGCGGCACGGGTTCGACGACGTAGCGGATGGCCAACCCGGAGTCGCCGCCGTCGCCGTAGATCTCCTCGATGCGGCGCGGTTGATAGTTGAGGCTGAGAATCACCTCGTCTATTTCCGGCACCTGCTTCAAGAGATCGAGCTGGTAGTGCAGGAACGGCCGATCGAAGATCGGAACGATCGGCTTCGGCGTGTGGATGGTCAGCGGGCGCAGGCGCGTGCCCTTGCCCCCAGCGAGGAGGATCGCCTTCATCGGGAACCACCGATGATATCATGGGCCCACCGGCCCGCCATGAACCTCCCGAATGCGTTGACCCTGACGCGCATTTTTCTCGTCCCGTTGCTCGTGGTCGTGCTGCTGACGAAATTCGAAGGACGCCAGATTCTCGGCGTGCCGAACGAGATCGTCGGCGCCGGCATCTTCGGACTCGCGTCGCTCACCGATTGGGCCGACGGGTATCTCGCGCGCCGACGTCGTGGATGGTGGCGGTCATCATCGGACGCGAGTTCGCCGTCACGGCGCTGCGCAGCGTCGCCTACGCGCGCGGCGTGGCCATTCCCGCGTCGCCGCTCGGCAAAGTGAAGATGGTCGCGCAGGTGGTCGCGATCCTCGCGCTGATCTTGGCGCACGGCCAGATGCGCGAGTTCTTCCTCGATCGTGTCGGTCAGGCGGCGCTGTGGGTCGTCGTGATTACCGCGCTCGTCTCCGGCGTGGACTACTTCCGCCGATTCGGCTTCGTCCGCGGCGTGACGTAGTTGGCGTCACTTGCTCTGCGCCTGCGCCTTGAGCTCCGCCCGCTTCTTCTGCGCTTCGGGCAAGTACTGACTCTTGTCGAATTCCTGCACGAGCTTTTCCAAGTAGGGCAGCGCCTCCGCTTCCCGCTTCTGCTTCACGAGCGAATCCGCGAGGTAGTAGTACACCGCATCGCGTCCCGTGTAGGCTTCGTCGTTCTTGAGGAGCGCCTTGAAGCGATCGATCGCGCCTGGGTACCAGCGTTGCCGGTAGTAGAAGTAGCCGACCTGATAGTCCGAATCGCCCAGCCGATCGCGTGATTCGCGGAGCTTGGCGCGGACCTCCGGCATCAGGCGGCTGTTCGGGTACCGCGCGACAAAGATCTCATATTCCTTGATCGCCTCGCGCGTCTCGGTTTGATCGCGCTGAGGATTGCGCATCTGGCGGTAATGCGCGAACCCCAGTTTGTACTGCGCGTAGTCGGCCCTGGCGTTCGTCGGGTAGAAGGAGAGGAACTCCCGGAACTCATTGATCGCCAGTACAAGCGCCTCCGACGTGCCTTCACCGAGGTACGTGTCGCCGATGCCGAGTTTCGCGTCGGGACGATACGGGCTCTGCGTATAGGTTTCCACGACCTGCTTGAAAAACTCGCGCGCGGTCAGCCACTTCTTGGCGCCGAGCGCGGCCGTGCCGCGATCGAATAAGTATTTGTCCGGCTCGCTCGTGCCGGGGGGGACGAGGCCTCGCGAACTTGAGGCACACGCCGCAGCGGCGGCGAGCACGGCCGAGACGGCCAACCGTTTTGCGAGACCAACGCAGCGATCTCTGCTCACAGGATTCCAACCAGCCATTGATGTTCTGCCGCCAGGCCCGTCTCGAGTCCGACCGTAGGCGCGAAGCCGAGGTCCATCCGCGCGAGCCACGTGTCGGCGAAGGTGTGCCGCATGTCGCCCTTCTGCGCGGCGTCGACGGTCACAAGTGGGCGCCGGCCGGCGACGCGTCCGATGAGGTCCAGTACCTCATTGATCGAGACGCGCGATCCACCACCAATATTGTACACGCGGCCCGGGACGCCCCGCGACGCGGCGGCGATGGTGGCGGCGACCGCATCGTCGACGAACGTGAAATCGCGCGTCTGCTCGCCATCGCCAAACACGGTGATGGATTCGCCGCGAATTGCGGCGCGCAGGAATTTGTGGAAGCCCATGTCGGGGCGTTGACGCGGCCCGTACACCGTGAAGTAACGGAGCGAGACGGCGGGTACGCTGTAGTTGGCGTAATAAAGGTAACAAAGCTGTTCGGCCGCGAGCTTCGACACGCCGTACGGCGACACGGGCTGCGGGAGCGCGTCCTCGCGCATCGGCATGGGCACGTGATCGCCGTAGACCGAGGAACTCGAGGCGTAGACCAGGCGCTCGATCGACGAGACCGCACGAACCGCTTCGAGCAGGATCTGCGTCGCCTCGATGTTGTTGGCGGTGTAGACGGAGAAGTCGCGTCCCCAGCTCTTGCGGACGCCCGCCTGCGCGGCCAGATGAAACACGTGGGTGCAGTCACCGAGCAGCGCCGCGAGATCGGTGTCCTGAATGCGCGCCTCGACGAAACGAAAACGCGCGTGGCCGCGCAGGCCGATCAGGTTGCGCTCTTTGATGGCCCGCGGATAGTAGTCGGTGAAGCAGTCGAGTCCGACGACGTCGGCGCCCTGAGCGACCAGTCGTTCCGCCAGTGTCGATCCGATGAAGCCGGCCGCGCCAGTGACGAGTGCCTTCATGAAAACAACGCGCGCACGCGCTCGGGGAGCCGGCACGGACGGCCCGTGCGATCGAGCGTGGCGTGAACGGTCGTGCCCGTGGCCAGCGTCACGTGGTCGACCGGCCGGACGACCTCGTAGCTGAATTGCAGGCGCACGGGCGAGATCGCCGATCCCGTCGTTCGCACCTCGACCTCATCGTCGTACTTCGCCGACCCGCGGTAGGTGCACTGCGCGTCGATCACCGGCAGGCTGTAGCCATCGTGCTCCATCTCGCGATAGCTCCAGCCGGCGCCGCGCAGCAAGTCGGTGCGACCCACTTCGAACCACACGAAATAGTTGGCGTAGTAGACGACGCCCATCTGGTCGGTTTCGGCGTAGCGCACGCGCACCCGGGACACGGACGACAGCCGGCTCACCGTGCCGCCGGCAACGTCCGTGCGCCGAGCGCCGCGGCTTTGAGCTCGCGAGTCGCGCGTTCCGGATCGGAACTGCCGAAGATGGCGTGGCCGGCGACGATGATGTGCGCCCCGGCGGCGACGACGCGCGCAACGTTGTCGCGGTCGATCCCGCCGTCGATCTCGACGGGTCCGCGATTGCCTGCGCCGTCGAGCAATGCGCGCACCTCACGGACTTTAGACTCGCTCCGCGGAATGAAAGTCTGACCCCCGAAGCCCGGATTGACCGACATCACCAGGACGAAATCCACGTCTGGGGCAATCTCCTGAAGTGCCACCACGGGCGTCGACGGGTTCAGCACGACACCGGCTTTGGCGCCGAGCGCTTTGATCGCGTGCACCGTCCGGTGCAGGTGCGGAAGCACTTCGACGTGGACGGAGATCATCGACGCGCCCGCCTCGGCGAACGCCTCGAGATAGCGATCGGGATCCTGAATCATCAGGTGCACGTCCAGCGGGACCTTGGCGACGCGCCGGATCGATTTCACGACCGGCGGCCCGATGGTGATGTTCGGCACGAAATGGCCGTCCATCACGTCGACGTGGATCAGATCCGCTCCGCCGTCCTGGACGGCGGCAATCGCGTCGCCGAGCGCCGCGAAGTCCGCCGACAGGATCGATGGGGCGATGAGGACGCTCAACGGCTCACCTCGAGCGAAATGGGTTCACCGGAACTGATCTGAAATCCGCCCTGCGGATTCTGTCGCACGACGATCCCGGCGGCGACGCCAGGGTAAGGCGCGGAGCCGACGACGGCGACGCGGAACCCGCGGTTCCTCAGGACCTCGGCCGCGCGCTCGCCGTTGACGCCGATGAGATCCGGCATCACGTAACTCTCGCCACGCTCGCCCCGATTGACGAGGAGCGCGACCTCTTCGCCGGCGCTTTTTGGCGGCGGATTCTGAGCCACGACCACGTCCGGGACCGCCTGCGATCGGATTTCAGCGATGCCGGCCAGCGTGAGGCCGTCCTGCGCGAGGCGCAACTGCGCGGCGCGCTCCGTCTCGCCGACCAGACGCGGCACCGACGACGCTCGCGGACCGGCGCTGAGCCACACTCTGATGCTGCGCTGGCGCCGCGCCACCGATCCCGCGGTCGGTTCCTGCATGACGACGCGTCCGGCGGCGATCTTGGCATTGGGCCGACGGGTTTCTTCCACTTTCAGCGTCAGACCGAGCGGGCCTGCCATCGCGCTCGCGTCGGTCGTCGATCGGTTCGTCAAGTCCGGCACTTGCACCTCGCGGGTGCGCAGCGCGAGCCGCATCGAGGCGGCGGCGAACAGAAGGTAGGTGGCGGCCAGAGCAACGACAAGCAGCAGGACTTTGCCCGCGGTCAACACGCGTGCGCTGACTCGAGCGGCTCGCGCCTGCCTTGGAGCGCGGGGCTTTCAGCCCCGCGATCATCGCGGCCCTGAACGGGCCGCGCGACTGGCACCGCCCCGCGATTGTCGCCGCAAATGGCCGCGTGGGTCCACGACGGCCGCCGGCAGCCGCGGGTGCGCGTCGCGCGCCGAGAGGCCGACACATCCGGGCGTGGTGCCGAGAAAGGCGTCGACGACGCCCTCGTTCTCCTCCGGTTCGCTCGAGCACGTCGCGTACGTCAGACGTCCGCCGGGCGCCACGAGCTCGGCGGCGTGCTGCAACATCGTCAGCTCGGCGGCAGCGTAGACGACGAGATCCGCTTCGCGCCTCCGCCATTTGATGTCGGGATCGCGCCGCAGCGTGCCGAGGCCTGAGCACGGTGCGTCCACGAAGACGCCGTCGAAACGCTCCATGAACGGCAGCGGCTTGAGTAGATCGGCTTGGACAAACCGCACGTTCGTCGCGCCGCTGACCGCGACGGTGCGGCGGAGCAGCGCCATGCGACGGTTCTGGACGTCACAAGCCACGAGCAGGCCTCGGTTTCCCATGGCGGCCGCAAGGGCCGTCGTCTTTCCGCCGGGAGAGGCGCACGTATCGAGCACACGGGGCCCGGGAGTCGCGCCGGCGAGCAGCGTGACGAGCTGCGAGGCCTCGTCCTGCACGACGAACCAGCCGGCGTCGCGACCCGAGCCGCGCAACGGATGACCGGCCTCGACGATGAACGCATCCGGCGCGAATCGACCGCGTCGCAGCGCGACGTCCTCGCTCGCAAGGCGACGGACGAGCTCTTCGGGCGAAACGCGAAGGCGATTGGCCCTGAGCGTGACGGGCGCGGGATGATTGTCGAACTGAAGCCACGCCTCAGCAGCGTCGAACCCGAGCCGGTCGTACCAACGGGAGACGAGCCAGCGCGGGTGCGAGAGCGTGATGCTCAAGTACTCGAGCGCCGCTTCACGATCGCCGGGATCCGAAGGGCGCGGCGGCAGCGGGAGATTGGCTCGCCTGCGGGATATCGCGCGGAGCACGGCGTTTACGAATCCCACGGCGCTGCGCTTGCCCACGCGTCTCACCAGATTCGCCGCATCGTCGACGACGGCCGAGGCAGGGACGCGAGCGAGATGGAGGAGCTGATACGCGCTCAGCCGAAGAATCTCGACGACTTCGGAGTCGAGGCGATCGAGGGCGCGCTTCGAGAATCCCGCGATCAC
>JACPZV010000316.1 GCA_016195295.1 Acidobacteriota bacterium | reverse complement strand
GGAGATCGCCGCGCAGGTGCGTGCGTTCGATGAGATGCGGCAACGTGTGGGCTTCGGCCGCCTCGATCTCGCCGTGCATCTCACGCAGCTCGGGAGGCACCCAGTCCAGATCCAGCGCGGCGTAGATGTCTTCCTCCCGCTCGCTGGCCAGGCGCGCCTCGTCCGCCGAACGGAACAGACCGTACTCGTTGAGCTTCAGTCCGCGGCTCATCGCCCGATCGCGGAGCGCGATGTTGTGGCCCTTCGACCCCGTGAAGTACTGCATCGCTGCGCCGCGGCTCTCTGGCGCGACGAGCCGCAGGTCCACTTGAAGGCCGCCGTGCACGAGGATGCTGGATTTTGTCTCGCCGTGGCCGAGCACGCGCTCGACCGAGGGGTACTCGACGAAGTCGTCCATGATCGAGGCCGTGGCGCCGGAAACCAGCAGATCGAGATCGCCGCACGTTTCGCATCCGCGCCGCAGACTGCCGACGGCTTCGACGACCGCGTTCGGCGCGCGCTCGCGGAGGTAGGTGAGCACGGCTTCAGCGGCGTCGTGCGAGTCAGGCAGCAGGTGGCGGCCCGCGAAGCGTTTCCGCTCTTCGATCGATTTGAGAATCAGCGATTCTTTCTTCGCGCCCATGCCGCGCAGCGCCCGAATCCGGCCGCCGGCGGCGGCGCGCTCGAGATCGTCGAGGGTCTTCACGCCCAGCTCTCGATAGAGCGTGGCGACGGTCTTTGGCCCGATGCCCTGCAGGTGGAGCACATCGAGAATCGATGCCGGGAACTCGGCGAGCAGCTGGCGATGGAAATCCGTGTCACCGGTGTCGGCAATCTCGCGAATGCGCGCGGCGAGATCCTTGCCGATGCCGGGAATCTCGCGCAGTCCGGTCACGTCCAGCAGCGCCAGCTCGTGCGGATGATTGCCGGCGATATCGGCCGCGTTCCGGTACGCGCGAATCTTGAACGGATTGTCGCCCTTGATTTCAAGGAGGTCCGCGATCTCCTGGAGGAGGCGGGCGATGGAAGAATTATCCAAACTTCAGCCCTTCGGTCTCGATGTGATAGTCGAGCACGCGCGCGCCGCCGGCCGAGAGCGCGCCGGCGATCGCGGATCGCGCCGCCGGCGGGCCAAAGCAGAACAGACAGCCGCCGCCACCGGCGCCGCAGACCTTGGCGGCTGTCGCCCCGGCGGCCGTGGCGCGCGCGATCAAATCGTCGATAGTCGGCGTCGAAACACCGGGGGAGAGCCGCTTGCGGTTGTCCCACTCGACGGCGATCTGCCGGCCGACTTCGTCCCAGTCGCCGCGTTCGAGCGCGGCGCGCATGGCGACCGCCGTGTCGCGGATCCGTTCGAAGCAGTCGAAGATGTGCCGGTCGCCGTCGGTGTGGCGCTTGGTGATCTCCCAGTTGTTCGTGCCGGAGTTGCGCGGCGCGCCTGTGTAGGCGAGCACGATGCGGCGCTCCAGCTCGCCCGGGTCCACGGCGAGTCCGACCCGCGCGACTCCCGCGACGCCGAGCTCCACGGCCGCGATTCCCCCATAGAACGCCGGGCGGTGATCCTGTACGCCCGTCGGCACGCGGATCGTCTGGCACTCGACGTTCATCGCCACCTGCAGCAGATGATCGGGCGCCGCAGACGTGTTCGTCCAGCGGGCGGCCGCGCCGCAGACGGCGATCGTCAGCGCGGACGATCCCGCGATGCCCGCGCCGGCCGGCGACTCGCCGCGCGTGGTCAGGGTGACGTTCTCGAGCCGGTAATGGCGAGCGATTCGCGCGAGCAGTGAAAGCTCACCGGCGCCATCAAGCGCCGACCAGTGCGAGGCGACGACCGTGCGGTCGGTATCGACGGACCGCAACTCGACGCGGCCGTCCGCGCGCGACTCGAGCTGCGCGTGCGCGCGGAGGCTGATCGCCGCGTTCAGCGTCAGCGCGCCGTCGTGAAAGAGATAGATCGGCCAGATGTCGATGGTGCCGCCGGCCAGGTCGATGCGCGTGGGGGCCGAGGCAACGATCCGACTCACTGCGGGGAATTATAGCGGGTCGCTTTCAGCGGTACAATCTTGCCCAGCATGTCGCCGAGCGCGCTCCGCCGTCAGATCGGTCAACTCCTGATTGCCGGGTTCAACGGCGTCCAGATCCCCGTGGAGCTGCGATCGCTGGCCAGAGAGTTCAGCTTGGGCGGCGTCATTTTCTTCGCCCGCAACATCGTCGAGCCCGAGCAGGTTGCTGAACTCAGCCTCGAGGCGGCGCGACTCGTTCCGGATCTGCCGGTGTGGGTGTCGGTCGATCAGGAGGGCGGACGCGTGGCGCGGCTGAAGGCGCCATTCACCGAGTGGCCGCCGATGGCGACGCTCGGCCGAAGCGGCGACGCGCGCCTGGCCGAGCGATTCGCGACCTCGCTCGCCGCTGAGCTCAAAGCCGTCGGGATCACACTGGACTACGCGCCCGTTCTCGACATCTTCACCAACCCGAAGAACACCGTCATTGGCGATCGCGCGATCGGCCAGCGCGCGGAAGACGTGGCGCGGATTGGCATCGCCATCGTTCGAACGCTCCAGCAAGCGGGAATCGCGGCGTGCGGCAAACATTTTCCTGGACACGGTGACACGATCGCGGACTCGCATCAGGAGCTTCCCCTTGTCGAACATCCCCCCGACCGGCTCCGCGAAGTGGAGTTTCTGCCGTTCAAGGCCGCAATCGAGGCGGGCGTGGCGGCCATCATGACGGCGCACGTGTTCGTTCCTTCGCTGGACGTGCGGAACCCCGCCACGTTGTCCGCGCACGTGGTGACGGATCTTCTGCGTCGCGAACTGAAGTACGACGGCGTGATCCTCAGCGACGATCTCGAGATGAAAGCGATTGCGGCCAATTACGCGGTGCCGTCGGCGGCGGTGATGGCGATCGACGCGGGATGCGACGGCGTGCTCATCTGCAGTGGCGATCACGAAACGCACTGGGCCTCGCTCGAAGCCCTCATTCACGCGGTGGAAGACGAGCGACTGCGTCTCTCGCGCGTGGAGGATGCGCTCGCCCGGCAGCAGCGCGCCAAGGAACGGTTTCTCGCGTCGCCGGTCGCGGCCAAACCGCTCGCGCGAAGCGCGCTGCGCGCGGCGCTCGGGCGAGACGAGCATCGCGCCGTGGCCGAGGAGATGGCGCGCTTCCTGTG
>JACPZV010000315.1 GCA_016195295.1 Acidobacteriota bacterium | reverse complement strand
GACTCGTATTACGTCGAGGTGGCCGCTGGTTACCGACGACGCCGCGACGTGCTGCTCGAAATCCTCGAGCGCCACCACTTCACCTGCTACAAGCCGTACGGCGCGTACTACATCATGACCGACATCAGCGTGTTCGGATTCTCAGACGATGTCGAGTTCGCGCGGTATCTCGTGAAAGATGTGGGCGTGGCGGCCGTGCCGGGGAGCAGCTTCTACAAGCGGACGGAAGCCGGCAAGACGAAGCTGCGGTTCTGTTTCTGCAAGCCTGCGCGCCGATGTTCTTGGTCAGGTTGAGCGTGGCGTAGACGTCGACGTCAGCGTAGTGGCCCGAATACGAATGCGTGTTTGGCAGCTTGATCCCGGTCAGCTCGCCCGTCAGCGAGACGTTCGGCACGATGTACGCGCGAGCGATGACGCCGATGGCGGGGATGGGCGCTTTGATGCTTTCTGATCCATTCACGAGCACGCTTTTCAGATTGGCGGACACGTCGGTGTACTTTGCCTCGAGGATGCCGCCGACGAAGACATAGTTGGTCGAGACGAAGTCGTACTCGTAGCCGATCTCCATCGCCTTCCAGTCCAGGCTCGAGTCCACCGGAACGCCGACGCGGAACGTCTGACCCGCAAACGTCAGCACGCGCGTCGGCGTCGCGGTCTCGCTGTAACTGATCGGGATGTACTGGAGCCGAATCTTGTGCTTGCGTCGCGGCTTCAGCACGATCTTGATCATCGGGAAGCGATCGTCGCCCAGTCCGAGGTCGTTCTTCAGATTCACATCGGTGCCGAGCAGATTAAGGGACGTGGAGGCGACCGTGATGTCGGCCGTGGGATACCAGTAAGCCGCGGAGACTTCGATGTTGAACTGCTCGCCGGTCGCCGGCGCGCCAATCGATTGCGGCTTGTATTGAGCGCGGGCTGGCGTCGCGACGAGAAGGACCGCGAGAGCAGCACTGGCCGCAAGGTACACGCGGAGACAATTATTTTTGGTCGTCAACGTTGACCGTCCTCTGCAATAGTCGCCGTGAATTCAGCTGGGCGGGCGCCAAAAGGCGCCCACAGAGTAGCACAGGCCTTGCCGGTTTTGCCTGACGGTTTCGTTGACACGTGTGCGAGGAGGACGTAAAATTCGTCCGATTGACCTGTCAACGTGCATCTTCGCCTTCCCCCAAAGCAGGTTTTTCACGTGTCGGTCTCGTCATTTTCGCCAGGGTCAGTGAACTGTAGCTGAAGGAGGATCCCATGTCGGTGTCGCGCCGCGGTTTCCTTCAGGGATTGGGAATGGGTCGGACAGCGCACGCGTCCGCCTTCTTGGCTGCTCGCGGCCACGAAGAGTACGTTGCGGAAGCCATGCAGGGTCGCCAAGGCGGCCGCGGCATGCGACCCCAGCTCCCGCCTGGAGTGGAAGCCATCCGCATCAGCAGCAACGAAAACCCGCTCGGTCCCGGCAAGGCCGCGATCGATGCGATCCTCGGGAAATTCCCCGAGGCCAACCGGTACCCGTTCAACAGCACGCCGCTGGACGCGGACCTCGAGATCCTGATTGCGAAGCTGAACAACGCGAAGCGCGAGAGCGTCGTGTTGGGCGTCGGCTCGCAGGAGCTGCTGAAGAACGCGGCGCGTGTCTTCCTGTCACCGACGAGGCACCTGGTGATCCCGTCGCCGACGTACGGCGACCCGGCCGGCTTTGCGCAGCACCAGCTCAAGGTGACGGTCAAGACGGCGCCGGTCGATCCGAAGACGCTGAAGACGGATCTCGGCGCGCTGCTGCCGCTGGTCAAGGGCGCGGGTCTGGTCTATCTGTGCAACCCGAACAACCCGACGGCCACGGTCAACAGCGCGAAGGACGTCAGCGACTTCATCGCCGAGGTCCGCAAGACGTCGCCGACGACGGGGATCCTCATCGACGAAGCGTACTGTGACTACGTCACCGACAAATCGTTCTCGACGGCGTTTCCGGTCGCGCTCGCGACACCGAACGTCGTCGTCACGCGGACGATGTCGAAGGCGTACGGCATGGCGGGCGTCCGCATCGGTTACGCGGTGGGACAAGCCGAGACGATTCGCAAGATGGCCCGGTACCGGATGCCGTACAACGTGAACACGTTCGGCGTCGCGGCGGCCGTGGCGTCACTCAAGGATCCGCAGCACATCAAGGACGAAGCGGTCCGCAACACGGCGGTCCGCGAGTTCACCCTCAAGGCGCTGGCCGACCTCGGCTACACGTCGACGGATTCGCAGGCCAACTTCATCTTCACCGACATCGGCAAGACGATGACGGCCGCAGCGTTCCGTGACGGCTGCGCCGCCAAGGGCGTGATGGTCGGCCGCGACTTCCCGCCGCTCGAAAAAACCTGGGCGCGCATCTCGATCGGCACGATGGAAGAGATGCAGAAGGCCACCGACGTATTCCGCAGCGTCCTCAAGCCCGCGACGACCACGTCGTCCGGGAAAGGGCAGTAGGAGGAGCCAATGGCGCTTTCGCGACGCAAGTTCGTTCAGACCGTCGGGATCGGAGCGGGCGCGGCTCTCACCAGCAGTGTCTGGGGCCGCGGCCGTGAAAATAGCGTGTGGTCGGCGATCGAGCCGGATCTGCAGGCTGTCGAACGCGGCGTGATCTGCATCGCCAGCAACGAGAACCCGGTGGGGCCCGGCAAGGCCGTGCTCGACACTCTCCGTTCGTTCCTCGAGGGCGGCACGAAGCCGGGCCGTTACTCGAACCAGACCGGCGCGGTGACGGAAGCCATCTGCGCGCATTTCAAAGTCAAGCCGGAGAACGTCCTCCTCGGCGAGGGATCGACGGAAATCCTGCGCGCGGCCACGCAGGTCTTCACGACGAAGACCAAGCCGCTGGTGGGCACGATTCCGACCTACGAGGAGTGCTCGGGCTACGCGGAACTGATCGGGAACAGGGTGAAGGGCGTCTCGCTCAACTCCGAGTTCAAGATCGACATCGATCAGATGGCGGCGGCGGCCAAGGGCTCCGGGATGGTGTTCTACTGCAACCCGAACAACCCGACGGCCACGTACGTCGGCGCCAAGGCGACGCGCGACTTCATCGCCAAGGTGAACAGCACGTCTCCCGACACGACGATTCTGATAGACGAGGCGTACTTCGACTACGTCACCGATCCGGATCACGAGACGCACGTTCCGGTCGCGCTCGAGAATCCGCGCGTGATCGTCGCGCGCACGTTCTCGAAGGCTTACGGCATGGCGGGTCTCCGTCAGGGCTACGCCATCGCGCATCCGGACACGATCAAGAAGATGCGCGAGTGGACCGCCGCGTCCGGCACGGGCTCGCTCAACGTGTTCGGTCTGGCGGCCGCCACGGTGGCGATCGCGCAGGATGCCAGCTTCACCGCCAACGAGCGCAACCGCAACAAGGCCGTGCGCGACATGGCGACGAAGTGGTTCAAGGACCGCGGCATGAAGCCGACCGACTGCCAGGCCAACTTCATGTTCGTGGACATCGGCACGCCGGCCAAGGCGTTTCGCGAAGCGTGCCGCGCCAAGGGCGTCCTGGTCGCGCGCGACTTCCCGCCGTTCGAGAAGACACACGCGCGCATCACGCTCGGCACGATGGAAGAGATGACCAAGGCCGTGCAGGTGTTCGGCGAGGTGCTCGGAAAAAAGACCACTTCCGCCGCCGCATAAACCGCTCGGTGGAAGTGGGAAGTTAGAAGTCAGAAGACAGAAGGCAGAAGAAAGAAATGACGAGCGCCGGTTCACATCTCGTGGGCCGGCGCTTCTGTCTGTAAAGGAGAGAATGATGTCGAGAACACTGAAACACGTCGCGCCGGTCGTGGCCGCGCTTGCGCTCGGCGCCACGCTGGTCACGGTGTTGGCAGTGCGGACGTCCGGCCAGGCCACGGGCATGCCGAGCACGAGGAACGGCGACTGGACGCACTACACTGCGGACGTGCGCGGGTCGAAGTACTCGCCACTCGATCAAGTGAACGCTTCGAATTTCAACAAGCTCGAAGTCGCGTGGCGCTTCAAGACCGACAATCTCGGCACGCGGCCCGAGTACAAGCTCGAAGGCACGCCGTTGGCGATCCGTGGAGTGCTCTACACCACGGCCGGCACGCGACGGTCGGTCGTCGCGCTCGATGGGAAGACCGGCGAGCTCATCTGGTCGCACAGCTACCGAGAGGGCAATCGCGCCGCGATCGCGCCTCGTCAGCTCTCGGGGCGCGGCGTCTCGTACTGGACTGATGGCCGAGGCGACGAGCGCATTCTGTACGTCACGACCGGCTACCGCCTGGTCGCGCTCAACGCGAAGAACGGCTCCATGATCCAGTCCTTCGGCGAGGGCGGCGTCGTCGACCTGAAGAAGGGCGCCGTGTTCGGCAAAGGCCAGCAGATCGATCTCGAGACCGGCGAGATTGGCCTCCACTCGACGCCGACCATCGTAAAAGACGTCGTGATCGTCGGGTCTTCTTTCAAAGAAGGCATGACGGTCAAGACGCACAACAACACGAAGGGCCTCGTCCGCGCGTTCGACGTGAAGACGGGGAAGCTGCTCTGGACGTTCAACACGATTCCCCGTCCTGGCGAGTTCGGCAACGACACCTGGGAAAACGAATCGTGGGCGACCAACGGCAACACGGGCGTTTGGACTCAGATCACGGTGGACGAAGAAGCGGGCCTCGTCTATCTGCCCGTGGAAGATCCGACGTCGGATTTCTACGGCGGTCACCGTCCCGGGAACAACCTGTTCGGCGACACGCTGGTCTGCGTGGATCTGAAGACCGGTCAGCGCAAGTGGCACTTCCAGATCGCGCACCATCCCATCTGGGACTACGACTTGTCGTCTGCACCGTTGCTGGCCGACATCACCGTGAACGGGAAAGCGATCAAGGCCGTCGCGCTGCCAAGCAAGGAGGCGTTCCTCTACGTGTTCGATCGCATCACCGGGCAGCCGGTGTGGCCGATCGAAGAGCGGCCCGTTCCACAGTCGGACGTGCCTGGCGAGAAGACGTCGCCCACGCAGCCGTTCCCGACCAAGCCGCCGGCCTACGCGCGGCAGGCCGTGACGATAGACGAGCTGATCGACTACACACCCGAGCTGCGCGAGCAGGCCAAGCAGCTCGTGTCGCGCTACCGGCTCGGGCCGATGTTCCTGCCTGGTGTCGCGAGCAAGGTTGAAGGACCGCTGGCCGCGCTGACCATTGGCACCACGGGCGGCGGCACGAACTGGCCCGGCGCGTCGTACGATCCCGAGCTGCACACCGTCTTCGCGCAGGCGGCCAACACGGGCGTGGCGCCGATCGGTTTGGTCGAACCGCCGCCGGGATTCTCCGACATTCGTTACGTGGCGGGCACCGCGGGTCAGCCGTTCGTCGAGCGCGAGGGCCCGGGCTTCGGCAGCGCGGC
>JACPZV010000314.1 GCA_016195295.1 Acidobacteriota bacterium | reverse complement strand
TTTCTGCTGGCGCAGCGCCCAGCGCCAATCGAATCCCCATCTCGTGTGTGCGCTGCGAGACGGTGTACGACACGAGGCCGTTCAACCCCACCGCCGCGAGCGCCAGCGCGAGCGCGGCGAACGTGCCGAGCAGGGTCGCGTAAATGCGCGGCGCGGCCATCGAGCGCGACAGGATCCCGTCCATCGTGTTGATGCGGACGAGCGGCACGTTGGGGTCCACGCTTTTCGCGACGTCCTTCACCGTGGCCACGAGCGATTCGGGATCCGAAACCGTCCGCACCGCGAGAACGGACCAGGGCCACGGCAGCTCGGACTGCATGGCGTTCACGAAAATCTCCGGCCGCGGGGGGACGCCGAGGCCCTGGTGCCGCACGTCGCCCGTGACGCCGACCACCGTCAGGATCACCGCGTTGGCCGTCGTGTCGCCGTCGCGCTCGTGATCGGCCGAGGGCGCTCTCGTTTCCCTCGGCAACGAGATCCGCTGGCCGAGCGGCGACTGATCGGGCCAGAAGCGCTTCGCGGCCGTTTCGTTGATGACGATCACGCCCGGCATGCCGCCGCGGTCCGCGTCTGTGAAGTCTCGTCCAGCACGGAGAGGAATGCCCATCGTCTGAAAGTAGCCGGCGGTCGCGATGTTGAATCCGGCGCTGAACGACTTGCCGGGCGCGGGGTCCGGACGGCCGACGATGTGAAATCCGAGACCGTCGGAGCCGCCGTTGAGCGGGAGATCCGCGACGAACGCCGCCGAGCGGACACCGGGCACCGCGCGCAGGCGGCCGAGGACGCCGTCGTAGAAACGCTCGCGGTCCGCCCGCAGAGCAAACCGCGGCTGCGGCAGCCACACATCGGCGGCGAGCAGATGATCCGTCTCGAACCCCGGATGCGTGGACCGCAGGGTGGCGAAGGTCTTGAGCAGAACGCCCGCGCCGGCGAGCAGGACGAGCGCCAGCGCGGTCTCCAGAATGACGAGGCCGCTGCGCAGCCGCGGGGCGCGTGCGTCCGTCGTCGAGCGGCTCGCTTCGCGCATCGCGTCGGTCAGATCCGGAGACGCGGACGACATGGCGGGCACCACGCCGAAGATCGCGCCGGTCGCGAGCGAGAGGATCAGCGTGAAGCCGAGCACCCAGGCGTCAGTGTGCGTCCCGTCTATGCGGGGCACGGGAAAGCTCGTGGACAGCATCGCGACCAGGCCGCGCGCCGTCCAGCTGCCGATGACGAGCCCGCCGGCGCCGCCCGCGAGCGCCAGCAGCAGACTCTCGGTGAGCAGTTGGCGTGCAATCCGGCTGCGCCCCGCGCCGAGGGCCGCGCGCACGGCGAGCTCGCGCTGGCGCGCCGCGCCGCGCGCCAGCAGCAGGCTCGCCACGTTGGTGCACGCGATGAGCAAGACGAGGGCCACGACGCCCACGAGGATGAACAGGCCCGTGCGGACGTTGGCCGCCATCGCGTCGACGAGCGGCATCACGTTGGCGCCGACGTTCTGGTTCGTCTTCGGAAAGGCCTTCGCGATTTGTCCGGTGATGACGTTCATCTCGGCCTGGGCCTTCGCGATGCTCACGTCGGCGCGCAGACGGCCGACGACACGCAGGAAGCCGTGGTTGCGGCTTGGATCGACGGTGAGCGGCATATACAGTTGTTCGGGCGAACCGATGGAGAGCCGGAACTCGGGAGGCATGACGCCGACGATGGTGTAGGCCGCGTCATTAATGCGCAGGATCTGCCCGACGGCGCTCGAGGCCCCGCCAAACTGGCGGCGCCAGAATCCATCACTGAGCACCACGACGTGCGGCGCGCCCGGCGCCTGTTCGTCGACGTTGAAGCCGCGGCCGATGGCCGGCTGCACGCCCAGCGTCTCGAACAGCGTCGGCGTGACGCGCGCGCCGAACACGTACTCGGCGTTGCCCGTGCCCGCGACCGTCACGCTCCCGCCTGTCAACGCGCCCAGACGCTCGAAACTGCGGGCCCGCGACCAGTCCTGGTAGTCCGGATACGACGCGACGTCGGTCGTGTCGCCGCTCTTCGTGTTGGTCGCGAAGATCATCACAAGCCGGTCGGCGGCGGGAAAAGGCAGCGGTCTCAGCAGGACGGCATTGACCACGCTGAAGATCGCGGTGTTGGCGCCGACGCCCAGCGCGAGCGTCAGCACGGCCGTGCACGTGAAGCCGGGATTCTTGCGCAGGACGCGAGCAGCGCACGACAGATCCTGGCGCAGCGCGTCGAAGACGGGCAGACCGCGCTGATCGCGATAACGTTCCTTCGTCGCCTCGACGCCGCCGAGCTTCATCAACACGGCGCGTCGCGCCTCTTCCGGGGTCATGCCCGCGCGCAGGTTGTCGTCGATGTGCAGTTGAAGGTGGCTCGCGAGCTCGTCGGCAAACTCGCGGTCGTGCCGGGACGCGGTGAAAAGTCCCGCGAGGCGAATGACGAACGCGCGCAGGCCCCTCATCGCGACGGCTCACCGGGCCACAGGAAGCGCGCGAGGATAGCCGTGGTCCGTTCCCATTCGCGGGCTTCTTTCTCCACTTGCTTCCGCCCGGCCCGCGTCAGCCGGTAGAACTTGGCCTTCCGGTTGTTCTCCGAGACGCCCCACTCGGAGGCGATGTAGCCCTCCTGCTCCAGCTTGAGCAGCGCCGGGTAGAGGGTCCCATAATTCACCGACAAGTGATGCGCGCTGGTTTGCTCGATGCGCCGCGCGATGCCGTAGCCGTGCAACGGCCCGAGCGTTTCGAGTGTTTTCAGAATCATCAGCGCCAGCGTCCCTTGCCAGACGTCTGCTTTTTCTGCCATCGTCTTCACCAGCCACCAGCCACCAGCCACCAGCCACCAGCCACCAGCCACCAGACTCCTATTGGGAAGCCATATTAGAGTCGCATGACTTCTATTGGAATGCAATAGGAGAACCTACCCTAAAATAGCCCGCATGAAACGCCTTCTTCTGATCCTCGTGGCATGGGTCCTCCTCGTCTTCGCGCCCGGAGTGTCGGGCCAGAGCGCGCGGGCGGGCGCGCACTGGGTGGGCACCTGGGCGACGTCCCCGGTCGGGCGATCGGCGACTCCGGCGCCGGCCCCGACGACGGCGGCCGCAACGTCTGCTACAGGGCGCGGCAACGCGCCGGCCCCGCCGCTCGTGCCGAACAATCAGACGCTCAGAGAGATCGTGCACACCACCATCGGCGGCGATGCCGTGCGGGTGGTGCTGGCCAATACCTTCGGCACCGGACCGTTGTCGGTCGGTGCCGCGTCGGTCGCGTTGCGCGAAAGCGGGTCGTCGGTCGTGACCGTGACCTCTCGCACCGTCACGTTTGGCGGCAAGCCGTCCACGACGATCCCGGCGGGCGCCGTCATGATGAGCGATCCGGTGACGCTGACCGTGCCGGCATTCGCCGATCTCGCGATCGACGTGTTCCTGCCGAACGACATGTCCACGATGCCCGTGACCGTTCACTCGGGCGCGTATCAGACGAGCTATGCGTCGGCCGGCAACCACGCCGGCGAGCACGAGGTGCCCGCTGCGACGACCACGACGTCGTGGTATTACCTGTCCCGCGTCGAAGTGCGGACGGCGGCCCCGACATCAGCAATCGTCACGCTCGGCGATTCCATCACCGACGGCACGGGATCCACGGTCGACGCGAACAGCCGCTGGCCCGATCAGCTGGCGCGCCGGCTCGCCGCTCAGAGCGGCGGCGTGAAGACCGCCGTCCTCAACGCCGGTATCGCGGGCAATCGCCTGCTCAGCGAAAGCACTCCGAATTTCGGGATCAACATTCTGGCTCGCTTCGATCGCGACGTCCTCGCGCTGCCTGGCGCGACGCACGTCGTCGTGATGGAAGGCATCAACGACATCGGCGCCGCCCGCGAGAACCCGTCGCCGGGCGCCGCGGATCTGATCGCGGCGCACCGGCAGCTCATCGAGCGCGCGCACGCACGCGGACTCAAGATCATCGGCGCCACGCTGACTCCATTCGAAGGGGCGGCGTACTTCACGGCGGTGGGCGAGACCAAACGGCAAGCGATCAACGACTGGATCCGTACGGGCAAGGCGTACGACGGCGTGATCGATTTCGACGCCGCCGTTCGCGATCCGCAGCAGCCGACGAAGTTCCTGCCGCAGTACGAAAACCGCGATCATCTGCATCCGAACGACGCCGGATATCAGGCAATGGGTCGCGCAATCGATCTGGCGCTCTTCAGGTGATGCGCGAGTCGAGAGTCGTGAGTCGGTAGTCATGAGTCGATCGGTGTTAAGCGACCGGAGGAGTCACATGGCGCGGTGTCAGATCCGTTCGGCGGTGCGTCTGGTCGTCGTTCTCGGCGCCGTTGCGCCCCTATTGGCGCAGACCGTATCCATCAAATATCCGCAGCCGCGTAAAGGTGACGTTGTCGACAATTACGGCGGCACGAAGGTCGCCGATCCGTACCGCTGGATGGAAGATCTCAACTCTTCCGAGCTCACCCAATGGATCGACGCGGAGAACGCCGTCACTTTCAAGTACCTCGACGCGCTGCCCGTGCGCGACGCGCTGAAAAAGAGAATCACCGAGCTCTACAGCTATCCGCGCGTCAGCGTGCCGTACTACCGCGGGCGGCACTGGTTCTACCAGCGCAACACGGGCCTGCAACGCCAGTCGGTCGTGTTCACACGCGAGACGCTCAAAGGTACCGAATCGGTCGCGCTGGATCCCAACGTGCTCTCGCCGGATGGCTCGGTCGCCTTGTCGAGCTTCGATCCCGCGCCCGATGGCCAGCACTTCGCGTACGGACAGTCGGAGGGCGGCTCGGACTGGTCCACCTACTACGTGCGCGAGCTGACGACGGGCAAACAGCTGCCTGACGCCATCAAATGGGTGAAGTTCAGTAGCATCGCGTGGACGGAGGACGGCAAGGGATTCTTCTACGGCCGCTATCCGGAGCCGCCGCCGGGCAAGGCGCTCGAAGCCGCCCTGAGCGACAAGAAAATCTTTTATCACGCGATCGGCACGGCGCAGTCCGCCGATCGGCTGATCTACGAGCGGACGGACGATCCAGCGCTGTTCATCGACGTCGACATCGACGAAACGGGACGCTACGTCTGGTTCGCGACGAACAAGGGCACAAGCAACAAGAACGAGTTGTTCGTGAAGGATCTCGGATCGCCGCTCAGCCCGAATCTCGACGCGCCGGTCCGCGCGCTGTACCCCGGACACACCGCCGCATACCAGCCGCTCGGTGTCGTGAACGGCGTGATGTATGTACAGACGGATCTCGACGCGCCGACGAAGAAAATCGTCGCGGCGCCGATCGATCGTCCGGACGCGGCGAATTGGAAGACGGTCGTGCCCGCCGGGCAGAACGTGATCGACTACGCGGCGCTGATCGCGGGCAAGCTCGTCGTGAGCCGACTCGAAGACGTGGCGAGCGTCGTGCGCCTGTATCAATTGGATGGGACCGCTGCCGGGACGATCGCCTTGCCCGGCCTCGGCAGCGTGACGGCGTTAGCCGGTCGCTTCGATCGCCCGGAGCTCTTCTACTCCTTTACGTCGCCCTTGTATCCGTCCACGGTGTTCGGGTTCGACGTCGCGATCGGCAAAAGCACGCAGTTTGAAACGCGCAAGCTGACCTTCGATCCCGCGCCGTACACGACCGAGCGCGTGTTCTTCAACTCGAAGGACGGGACGCGCGTGCCGATGTTCATCACGCACAAGAAGGATCTGAAGAAGGACGGCGCCAACCCGACGACGCTGTACGGGTACGGCGGGTTTGACATCGCCACGCTGCCGACCTATCGCAGCGACGTGCCCGCGTGGCTGGAGCGGGGCGGCGTCTGGGCGACGGCGAATATGCGCGGCGGCAGCGAGTACGGCGAGGCGTGGCACGAAGCCGGCATGTTCGAAAAGAAGCAGCACGTGTTCGACGATTTCATCGCCGCGGCTGAGTATCTGGTGCGCGAGAAGTACGCGTCATCGCAAACGCTAGGCATCATGGGCGGATCGAATGGCGGTCTGTTGGTCGGCGCGGTCGAAGAGCAGCGTCCCGATCTCTTTGCCGTCGCCCTGCCCGCGGTCGGCGTGATGGACATGCTGCGGTACCACAAATTCACGGGCGGCTCGGCGTGGGCGACCGAATACGGGTCGTCCGACGATGCCGCCGCCTTTCAGTACTTGTTCAAGTACTCGCCGCTGCACAACATCAAGACCGGCGTGTGCTATCCGGCGACGCTCGTCACGACGGCCGACCACGACGATCGCGTGGTGCCGAGCCACTCGTTCAAGTTCACGGCAACGCTCCAGGGCGCGCAGCGGTGCGACAAACCCGTCCTCATTCGCGTCGAGACGCAGGCGTCGCACGGCTATCGCCCGACCGACAAGCGAATCGCCGAGCTGGCCGACGAGTGGGCGTTCGCGCTCGCCAACATGAAACTGCGCGCCTCGTCGACGCGGTGATCGAGCGAGGTGTAGCGCGAGCCTTCAGGCGAGCGTGAGCGTATAATCCGCGGCACGTGCAACATTCGGATGATGTAGGGCGGGTCTTCTTAGTCCCGCCTGGAGCCGGGTCCGAAAGGACCCGGCCTACACTCTGGAGGGAGGTCAGTATGTGGAGCCGCCGAACGTTTCTCCGTATGACCGGGGCCGTGGGTGCATCTGCATGGGCGGCGAAGGCGAAGGCGGCCAGCCTTGCCGACGTTGAAGCCGCCGGCGCCGCCGTCGCGGGCCGGTCGCCCGAGGACGTCGCGCAGGACGAGCTCTACTGGCGCGAGATTCAGGAAGCGTTCACGCTCGACCGCACCATCAGCAACCTCAACAACGGCAACAGCTGCCCGAGCCCGCGCGTCGTCCACGAGGCGCTGAAGCGGTATCTGGACATCTCGAATCAGGCGCCCGTCTACTACCGCGGAATGATCGAGCGCAACATGGAAACGATCCGCCGCAGGCTGGCGGCTGAGTTCGGCGCCGACCCGGAAGAGATCGCCATCACGCGCAACGCGAGCGAGTCGCTGCAGATTGCGCAGGACGGCCTCGACCTCAAGCCGGGCGACGAAGTCCTGACGACGCATCAGGACTACCCGCGGATGCTGACGACGTGGGATCAGCGGCAACGTCGCGACAAGATCAAGGTGACGCGCATCCAGTTCCCGGTGCCGACGACGCAGGACGATCTGTATCGCCGGCTCGAAGCTGCGGTGACGCCGCAGACGAAGGTGCTGCACATCTGCCACATCACGAACATCACCGGACAGCTGTTTCCGGTCCAGCGGCTGTGCCGGATGGCGCGCCAGCGCGGCATGACGTCGATAGTCGACGCGGCGCACTCGGTCGCGCATTTCCCGTTCAAGCTCAGCGACCTCGAGTGCGATTTTGCCGGCACGAGCCTGCACAAGTGGCTGCTCGCGCCGCACGGCACGGGGCTGCTCTACGTGCGCAAGGAGAAGATCGCGAGCACGTGGCCGCTGCAGGCCGTGGCCGAGCGGCAGAGCGACGACATTCGCAAATTCGAGCAGGTTGGAACCCAGGCCGTCGCGCCGAAGGCGGCGATTGGCGAGGCGCTCGCGTTCCATCAGGCGATTGGGATCGAGAACAAGGCTGCGCGGCTGCGTTACCTGACGTTGCGCTGGGCGAATCAGATCAAAGATCTACCGCGCGTCAGAATCCACACGAGCCTGGAGCCGGGACAGTCGTGGGGCCTCGCGTATGTCGGCATCGACGGCATCGAAGCCCGGAAGCTGAACGACTTTTTGTGGAACAAGTACCGCATCCTCGGGCAGGCGATGACCGGCGGACAGTATCCGGCGCAAATCTACGATTACCAGGGCACGCGCATCACGCCGAACGTGTACACGACGCTCGAGGAAATCGACACGTTCGTGATGGCGATGAAGGACGCGCTGAAGAACGGCGTCGGCGCCTGACGCGTCGACGTCGACAGTTCCGCGGAGTCGACACTCCATGAATCGGCGAACGTTCCTGACCACCGGCGGTCTCGCGGTGGCCGGCTTCGGGTTCGGCGCGTGCGCGTCGAATCCCAAACCCACGCTCACGCCCTCGCGGTCGCCGGTGAATCTGGCGCCGGTCGATGCGTCCTGGGATCGCATCATTCGCACGACCGTGGGTCTGCGCCCGCACCGGGACGCGGGCTTCGTGCTCAAGGCGGACAAGCTCGACGACAAGCTGCTCGTGCACAACTATGGACACGGGGGCGCGGGCATGTCGCTGTCGTGGGGCACGGGGCTGATGGCCGCCGAGTTCGCGAGTCAGCAACCGCTCCGTCGCGCGGCCGTGATCGGGTGCGGCGCGGTCGGACTCACGACCGCGCGTCAACTGCAGCGGCGGGGCTTCGACGTCACGATTTACGCGTTGGCGGTTCCGCCCAACGTGACGTCGAACATGTCGCTGGCGGGATTCACGCCGGTCTCCGGACTGGTGGAGAACGACCGCCGCACGCCGGAGTGGGACGCGCAGTTTCGGCGCGCCGCGGATATCGCGTACCGCCAGCTGCAGCTCCTCGCGGGTTCGCCGTATGGCGTGTCCTGGGTGGATTCGTACCAACCGACCGACGAACTGCCGCGGCCCGCGCCACCGAATCCGGATCGCCCGAACCTGCAGGCGGGACTTGGCGCCGGACAAGAGATTCTGCAGCCCGGCGAGCATCCGTTTCCGACGAAGTATGCGATCCGCCGGCCGGGCATCCGCATCGAGCCGTCGATTTATCTCGATGTGCTCGTCCGCGACGTGCTCCTGTTCGGCGGCCGCATCGTGATGCGCAAGTTCGACACGCCGCGAGATCTCGCGATGCTCGACGAGCCGGTCGTGGTCAACTGCACGGGCCTCGGCGCGCGTGAACTGTTCGGCGATCAGGAGCTCGTGCCGCTCAAGGGGCAGTTGACCGTGATGGTGCCGCAGCCTGAAGTCAACTATCAGACCAACGGCGGCGTCCGGAACGTCCCGCTGCCGGCCGGCAGCCTCGGGCTCCACATGATGCCGCGCCGCGACGGCATCATTCTCGGGGGAACCTCCGAGCGCGGCGTCACGACGATGGAGCCGAACGAAGGGGAGCGGAAGCGCGTGGTCGACGGCCACATCGAACTGTTCTCAGCCATGCGGAGACCCGGGCGCGGCGCCGTGCGCACGTAAGGTGTCCAGGTAAGTGAGCGCCGCCGTGACCGCCGATCCGTTGCTGTTGTCGTTGGCCGAATTCGATCGCGTGGACATCCGCGTCGGGCGGATCATCAACGTTCAGGATTTTCCCGAAGCCCGCAAGCCGGCATACAAACTCCGGATCGACTTCGGCGTGACCCTCGGCGTGCGCAAGTCGTCGGCCCAGGCGACGAAGTACTACCGGAAGGAAGATCTACTGAACCGGCTTGTGATCGCCGTCGTGAATTTCCCGCCGAAGCAAATCGGTCCGTACATCTCGGAAGTGCTGACGCTCGGCGTGCCCGACGGCGACGGAGGAGTCGTCCTGCTCGAACCCGAGCGCGACGTCCCGCTCGGCGGCCGGATGTTCTAACGCGGAGGCTGGAGGCTGGGGGCTGGGGGCTGGGGATCTGCGCCCGCGAGGATCGGCAGGCGCAAGTACGCGCGGCAGCCGCGGCGGTCGACGCGGTTGTCGAGCGTCAGCGAGCCGCCGTGCGCCTCGGCAATCTGACGGCTCAGGACGAGCCCGATGCCCGATCCGCCGGGCTTGGTCGTGAAGAACGGTACGAAGAGATTCGACGCGTTGGTCAGGCCCGCGCCCTCGTCGTCGACCCACAGTTCGAGACTCGCGCCGTCGCGCCGCCATCCCACCGTCACCCCGCCTCCGGTTTGCCGCGCCGCATCCGACGCGTTGCGCACGAGATTGATGAGGAGCTGTTCGAGTTGATCCGGATCGGCGCGGATCGTCACGTCCGGTCCGGCGTCGATGCGGATGCCGAGCTGCGTTTCGATCCCGACGACCCGGTGCACGAGGATCGCGACGGCCAC
>JACPZV010000313.1 GCA_016195295.1 Acidobacteriota bacterium | reverse complement strand
CGCGCGTCAGCAGCCACGACCGGATGCCGTAGCCGTCGTTGAGATAGTGCCGGGGCGGCGCCAATACGGTAGACATTGTTAGCAGGCCCGCGCGCCGTCGCGTCTCCGTGTCTCCGTGGCTCATCCTCTTTTCACTCGCTACCGTGGTTGCATTTGGGGCAAGGTCTTCAGCGATTTGACGTACTCGACGAGCGCGAGCAGTTGTTCCTCGGACACGAGCCCCTGAAACGTGGGCATGATCGGCTGAAAGCCGCGCGTGATCTTCGCCGCCGGCGTCAGGATCGATTCACGCACGTAGGCCTCGTCTATGGTTACTGTCTCGCCACTCTGCAGCGTGATCGTCTTGCCGAAGAGTCCCTCGAGCACGGGCCCGCGGCCTTGCGCGTCCGGCCGGTGACACGTGTTGCACGCGAGATCCGAAAACAGCTTCGCGCCCGTCGTCGCAAGCGATCCTTCCGGCGCGCCGCCGCTCAGCCACGTCTGGTAGTCGTTCGGCTCCATGACGATCACTTCGCCCGTCATCCCCGAGTGGCGCGTGCCGCAGTACTCGGCGCAGAAGAGGTGATAACGGCCAGGCTTGGTCGGCTGAAACCAGAGATTCGTGTAGCGGCCGGGAATGACGTCCGCTTTCACGCGGAACGCGGGGACGAAGACGTCGTGAATGACGTCCTCGGACGTCATGATCAACTTCACCGGCCGGCCGACGGGCACGTGCAGCTCGTTGATCTCGCGCTGGCCGTCGAGATGCTGGAACTTCCACATCCACTGCTTGCCGACGGCGTACACGTTGATCGTTTCGTCGGGCGGCCGGGAAATCGCGAAGTACACGCTCGCGCCCCAGACGAAGATCACCATCGAGATGACGAACGGGATGACCAACCACGTGATCTCGAGCGCCATGCCGCCGTGCCCGCTGGCGCCGACGCTGTTCGGATCGCGCCGCCGGTACTTCACCGCGTAGAACACGATCAGGCCGGCGATGAGGATCGAAAAGAAGGCGGAAACCGCGATCAGAAAAAAGTACAGCGCGTCGACTCGACCGGCCATGGTCGAGGCTTGTTCGGGAAAGAGGGGCGTGCCGGACCACATAGTTAATGTTGGGTGACTGGTGGCTGGTGACTGGTGGCTGGAAGGCTGGTGGCGCCACGCTTCTCACGCCGCAGCATCACGATCACGAACGCGCCAAGCGCGAGGACGGTGGCCGCTCCGGCCACGCGCACCGCGCGCATGATGACGAGGCCGTAGCGGCCGGTCGTCGGGTCGTAGTGGTAACAGTAGAGCAGAATCTGATCGACGGGCGAGCCGACGCGGCCGGCTGAAGCCTCGACGAGCGCGAAGCGGAGATCGCGCGGGCCGTACTCGATGCCGAACAGATACCGCGCGAGCCGTCCTTGCGGCGTAAGCACGATGACGCCGGTCGGATGCGCGAACTGCTGCGTCTCCTTGTCCCACACGTAGCGATAGCCGGCGGCCTTCGTCAGCCGATCGATGGACGACTGATCGCCTGTGAGAAAGTGCCAGCCTTCGGCGGCGCCCTCGCGCCGGTAGCGCTCGAGATAGATCGTTTTCTTGTTCGTCGCCGTCGCAGGCGTGTCGCGCGGGTTGAAGCTCACGGTGACGATTTCGAAATCCTTCCCCGGGTCGAGCGACAGCACGTTCAGCGCGCTCGACAAGCCGTTGATGACCTGCGTGCACAGCATCGGACAGTCGTAGTAGGCGAAGACGAGCACGACGGGCTTTTTTCCGAAGTAGTCGCCGACGTGCACCGTGCGTCCAGCCTCGTCTCGAAGCGGCACGTCGAGCGGGAGGAGTTGATCGAGGTTCTGATCGAAACCGATCTCGCGCAGCGGTGCGGGCATCGTGGACGAGGGCGCGCCCGGCTGCTGCTTATAGCCGGCAGTCGGCGCGCCGTTCATCTGGGCGTTCACAGAAGCAACCGCGGAGCACGCAAAGAGCGCAGAAAGAATGAGTACACACATGTTCCGCGTGCTCAGCGATCTCTGCGGTTGCTTTCCTGTCATCATCGGCCGGTCCCGTTCTGAGCTCGCGCGGGCAGTCCACGTTCCAGCGTCAGCTTGATCGCCTCGTCGATGGGAATGCGCACCGTGCCGGCGTTCTTGTCCACCCAGCCGTACGATCCGAGGATCTGGTCTTCCTGCTCGCGCAGATCGCGCAGGTCCTGTCGTGGGTTGGTCTGCAACCTCGGCTCGGGAGGCGTCTTCGCCGCCTGCGTCATCGCCAGCGGATACTCCGGCTCGACGCGTCTGGCTTCGCGAGCGCTGAAATACGAGAACAGCAGCCAGATGACGACGTGGATGGCGACAGAGACGAGGAATAGCCCGAGGCCGAAGCCCAGGATGCCGCGAATGTCGACGTCGCTAGTCTCGTGATGGACGGTCATATCTCATGCGCCGGCGACGGCCGCGTCGCTTTGTCCGCTTTTTCGATGATGCGGCCGAGCGCCTCATCGAATCCCGGATCGTGCAGCGGCAGAATCGCCCGCCCGCGCAGCTGCCACACGAAACACCCGAACCAGATCGCGCCCAGCGAGAGCGTCAGCACCGCGTCCAGCCAGCTCACGCTGACGCCGTGCTGGTGGAACTCCGGCGCAATCAGCCAGAACAGATCGACAAGTCGCGCGAGGAGGATGCCGCAGGCGATCACGATGATCGTTCGGGGCTCGCGCTTCATCGCGCGCGACAGCAGCAGCAGGAACGGCACGACGAAGTGAAAGAGGATCAGCGCGACGCCGACAGCACGCCAACCGGTCTGCAGCCGATGCAGGTACCAGCCGATTTCTTCCGGCAGGTTGCCGGCCCAGATGATCAGGTACTGCGAGAAGGAGAAGTACGCCCACAACATCACGAACGCGAGCATCAGGTTGCCGAGATCGTGGAAGTGCGCGGGCACGACGATCTTGTCGAGCGGCGCGCGGCGGCTGAGCCACACGAGCACGACGATCATCACCGCGAGCGCCGACAAGCCCTGGCCGCCCATGACGAGCACGCCGTAAATGGTCGAGAACCAGTGCGGCTCGAGCGACATCAACCAGTCGAACGACGCGAACGTGATCGTGAGGCCGTAGAAGAGAAGGCCGACGGCGCTCAGCTTCTGCATCCGACGCGCGAGCCGCGGGTCGGCGGTCGTGTCCTGCTCGAGCGACCACGCGTTCAGGAAGTACGTCAGGGCGTTCCAGACCAGGAAATAGAACGCCGCGCGCGCGAGGAAGAACGGCGTGTTCAGGTAGAGCTGTTTGTGCCGCAGCGCCTCGTCTTGGGCGATCAGATCGAGATTCGTCCAACTGTAGAGGCGGAACACGCCGAACGCAATCGGCAGAAACAGGATCGTCATGACCGGCAGCACGCGCGTTGCGGCGCCGATCGGCCGTCGAATGACGACGCCCCAGCCGCCGCCCGAGAGCTGGTGGACCATGCCGAGCGCGAGGCAGCCGAGCGTCACGCCGAGCCACAGCATGTAGGCCATCAGGTACGACTGCAGGAACTGCGCCGGATCCATGAACAGTCCCGCGAGCGACACGAGCGCGCCCCCGCCGCCCGCGATCAGCAGTCGACGCTGATAGCCGGCCAGCTCGGGAATCGCGACGTCGGCGGTGTTGGTCAGGACCATTACTGGATCTTCGGGCGCGCGCTCGCCGGCACGTCGGCGAGCGTGGCGTGTTCGCTGAGCTGCAGCGCGCGGACGTAGGCGACGATGGCCCAGCGATCCTCGGCTTTGATCTGCGCGGCGTAGTCGGGCATCGCGCCGAAGCCGTTCGTGATGACGTCGAAGAAGTGCCCGGCGGGCGCGTCACGGAGACGGTCCTGGTGGTACGACGGCGGGTGGCGGTAGCCGCGGCGGACGATCATGCCGTCGCCCTGGCCGGTGCGTCCGTGGCACGGCGCGCAGTAGATGTCGAAGCGCTCGCGCCCGCGCGCGAGGACCACTGCGTCCACGCGGAACGGAAACACCGTCGCGTCAGCGCCGTTCATCTTCCCGGTGTAGAGCAGCCCATCGTCGTGCAGCTGGCCGCGCGCGACCGTGCCCGGTACGAGCGGCCGCGCCGAGCGCGCGTCGCCGAAGAAGGCCGACTCGCGCAGCGGGATGTACTTCGGCTGGTCGTGCATGTCCTGGCGACAGCCCGATCCGGCGAGAACACAGAGGAGGCAGAGGACACAGAGGAAGATCAGCCACGGAGACTCGGAGACTCGGAGGTGATCGGAATTGTTGTCTGCTCGACGCGGCGCCGCGAAGCGGCGTCGCAAGCGAACACCGGATCGAGACGAGCGACACACCCCACTCTCGCGAGGTCGTTCGTCTCGATCCGGTGTTCGCTTGTTGAGCGGCCTGCGGTGCAGGCCGCCCGCGTCGAGCTCGTCTCGCATCTGTTCTTCTCGGTGTTTCCGTGTCTCGGTGGCTACTTCCTCTTCGTCAGTACTTCAGTCCGAAACCGTCGTGACTTCTCGAGGGTTCAGCGTTTCCAGGAATCTCCGCGTCTCCTCGAGATCGAACTTGGAGTCTCCGGCCTCGATGCAGAGAAAGAACCGGTTGCGGCTTGCCAGCGCGAAGCGCGGCACGTTGAACACCGGGTGATACGGCATCGGCAGGCCGTTCAGTGCGAGCATGCCGAGCACCGCCGACAGCGCGGCCACGAGAATCGTGCACTCGAAGGTGACCGGGATGAACGCCGGCCAACTGTGCAGCGGCTTGCCCGCGACGTTGATCGGATAGGCAATCGCCGACGCCCAGTATTGGAGCGCGTAGCCGCCGACGCATCCGCACAAACCGCCGATCAACACGATCAGCGGCAACCGCGTAGGGTGCGCGCCGAGCGCCTCGTGCAGCTCTTCGATCGGGAACGGCGAGTACGCGTCCATGCGCCGATAGCCTTCGTGCCGCGCGCGATGCGCTGCGGTCACAAGCGACGTCGGATCTTCGAACTCCGCGATCAATCCGTAGACGGCCGGTGACGTCTTCACTTCCTCAAATCCTCAAATCCTTACTTCCTCAAATCGCCTCTTCATCCACCCTGGCTTCCGGCAGAATCGCTCGCATCTCGAAGATCGAGATCATCGGCAGGAAGCGCACGAACAGGAACAGCAGCGACAGGAACAATCCGATCGTCCCGATGAACGTGTCATTCGGTTGATGGGCACGAAGCCTTCGTACTTGTCGGCGCTGTACCACGCGATGAACGCCTCGGTCATGTAGCCGTACGCGACGATGAGTCCGGTCACCAGCATCACTTTCGCCATGTTCTGCAGGTGGCGCATCGTGATGAAGTCTTCGAGCTGATAGACCGCGCGAATCGGAATCGCGAGCGTGAGTACCATCGCGAAGCCGGAGTAAATCGCGCCGGCGACGAAGTACGGCGGGAAGATCGTCGTGTGCCAGCCGGGCAGAATCGAGATCGCGAAGTCGAAGCTGACGACCGTGTGCACCGAGACGACGAGCGGCGTCGCGAGACCGGCGAGCAACAGGTACGCGGTCTCGTAGCGGTGCCAGTGGTGCGCCGAGCCGCGCCATCCCATCGCGAGCATGCCGTAGATGATCCGGCCCGTCTTCGACTGCGAGCGATCGCGCAGCGTCGCGAGATCCGGAATCAGGCCGATGAACCAGAACAGCAGCGACACGGTCGCATACGTGGACACCGCGAAGACGTCCCAGACGATCGGGCTTCGAAACTGCGGCCAGACATTCATCGTGTTCGGGTACGGCAGCAGCCAGTAGGCCAGCCATGGGCGGCCGGTGTGGAAGAGCGGAAAGATGCTGGCGCACGCGACCGCGAAGAGCGTCATGGCTTCGGCGAACCGGTTGATCGACGTCCGCCACGTCTGTCTGAGCAGTAGGAGGATGGCCGAGATCAACGTGCCGGCGTGGCCGATCCCGATCCACCACACGAAGTTGGTGAGGTCGAACGCCCAGCCGATCGGGATGTTGTTGCCCCAGATGCCGATGCCCTTCAGCACCAGATACGTCAGCGACACCAGGAGCAGCAGCGTCAGCGCGAACGCCGCGGCAAAGCCGGCGTACCAGCCGATCGGCGTCTTGCGCGCGAGCACGATCGCGCTGATCTTGTCGGTGACGGTGCTGAACGTGTGGCCGGGCGCGATGACGGGCGGCGTGCCCTGTGAACGATGACTGGCGGCCACGCTACGCCCCCAGCTCCGGATTCACGTTCCGCACCGCCCCGAGATACGTCGTCCGCGGCCGCGTGTTCAATTCGCCGAGCAGTGAGTAGTTCCGGACTTCTGATTGAAGCTTCGCGACGCGGCTGTTCGGATCGTTCAGATTCCCGAAGACGATCGCCTCGGCGGGGCAGGCCTGCTGACACGCCGTCTTGATCTCGCCGTCGCGCACCGAGCGATCCTCTTTCTCCGATTCGATCTTCGCCGCGTTAATCCGCTGCACGCAGTACGTGCACTTTTCCATCACGCCGCGGCTGCGGACGGTGACGTCCGGATTGCGCGCGAGCTTCAGGCTCGGCGTGTCCCAGTCCTGGTAGAGAAGAAAGTTGAACCGGCGGACTTTGTACGGGCAGTTGTTCGAGCAGTAGCGCGTGCCGACACAGCGGTTGTACACCATGTCGTTGAGGCCTTCGCTGCTGTGCACGGTGGCGCCGACGGGGCAGACCACCTCGCACGGCGCGTTCTCGCACTGCATGCACGGCACCGGCTGGAAGTACGTCTCGGGATTCTCCGCTGGCCCGCGGTAGTACGTGTCCACGCGCAGCCAGTGCATCTCGCGTCCGCGCAGGACCTGCTCTTTGCCGATCACCGGGATGTTGTTTTCCGCCTGACACCCGACGACGCACGCGTTGCAGCCGATGCAGGCGTTGACGTCGATCGCCATGCCCCACTTGTAGCCCTCGTACTTCACCTCGGGGTAGAGCGTGATGATCTTCGGCGGGGTTTCGTCACCTTCATGGATGGATTTCGGATCGCGCACGTATTCGTCGCGCGTCACCGCCCGCACCATGCCGCGGCCTTCCATCAGGTGGTGGTACTGCGTGCAGGCGAGCGTCGCGCGATCGTTGGTGGCGATGAGCTTCGCGCCCGCGCCGAACGTGAGCGCGTCGGACGTCCGGATCGCGTTGGCGTTGAACCCGGCGCCGGTGCCGACGTGGCCGGCGCGTGAGCAGCCGTAGCCGAGGTGCACCGTCACGCAGTCGTCCGGATGGCCGACGACGGGGAACAGCGCGCCGCGCACCGATCGCCCGCGGTACTTCACCTCGAAGACGAGGCTGAGGATCTGTCCGTGCTCGCCGCCTTCGAATGCGGGCGTGCCTTCCGCGCGCAGCTTGGCAGCGGTCGCGGGGCTGACGATGATCGCGTTGTCCCACGTCAGCCGCGTGATCGGCTTGGGCAGCTCCTGCAGCCAGCCGTTGTTCGCAAAGCGGCCGTCGAGGACGCAGGGATCGTTGCGGAACGAAATCTCGATGGTGGCTGGTGGCTGGGGACTGGGGGCTGGAGACTGGGGGCTGGAGGCTGGGGACTGACGACTGTCGACTGACGACAGACGACCGGCGACGGGCGACTGAAGCGTCACCGTCTTCGGCGCGTACGCGCTGTTCGCGATCACGCCGTCATGCAGCCACCGTCGCCACGACGCCTCAAACTCGTTTTGCGCTCCATCCTGCGCGCTCCAGAATTCGCGGACGATGTCGTAGGCCGACCGCTCGGGGCGGTCGCTCATCGCGGCCAGCAGCTCGTGCGCGGACTTCCCGCCGTAGAGCGGCGCGATCAGCGGCTGAATGATCGACACGGTGCCGTCGTACGCGCGCGCGTCGCTCCACGATTCCAGGAAATGGGCTTCCGGAATCTGCCACTGACACCGCTCCGACGTCTCATCGTCGTAGAGGCTGAGATGGACGCGGAGCTGCACGTTGTTCATCGCCTCGCCGAACTCCAGATCGACCGGCGCGGTGTAGACCGGGTTGCCGCCGACGATGACGAGCAGATCCACTTTGCCGGCGTTCATATCCGCGACGAGATCGCGCACCGAGTCGAGCTGATGAACCGGTTCCGTTTCGACCGGTTGCGTATACACAACCGTCTTGCCGGCGTTTCCGAGCGCCGCGTTCATCGCGTGCGCCAGCGCGTGAACCGTGGCAGGCTGACCGTCGCCCGCGATCACGAGACTCCGGCCGCGGTGCGCCTGAAGATCTTTCGCCACCGCCTCACTCCATTTGGCATGCGCAGGATTCTGTAGGCCGGGTCCTTTGGGACCCGGCGTCACCGCGTCCGCGATCGCCCACGCGACGCTTTCGACCTCACTGGGCTTGAGCGGCAACCGATGATCAGCGCGCGAGCCGGTCGGCGTCGGCATCGACTCGATCGCGTAGAGGCGGTTCATGCGATCGGCTTGCTCGGGTCGTCGTCTCGAGGCGAAGTCCCGCGCGTAGCGCAGGCCGCCGGGTCCGCCGCCGAGGAAATCCGCGTCGAGCGAAAGGATGACGTCGGCCTGATCGAAGCGGTACTGCGCGTCGACGTACTCGCCGAAGGCGAGCCGTGCGCCGGCGCGCGCGTTCTCGGGGCTCGCCGGATCCCACTGGTGCCATTTCGCCGACGGATAGTGCGAGAGCAGCTCGCGGATCTGCGCGGCCAGCGTGGGCGAGTGGACCGACTCGGTCAAGAGGCGAAGGCCGGCCCCTTTCAGCGGCTGTTGCGCCGTCAGCGCGGCGCGAATCGCGCCGAGGAACGCGGACCACGGGCGAATCTCGCCGAGGTCGGTCAGCGTCCGCGATCGATCCGGATCGTAGAGACCGAGAATCGCCGCTTGCGCGAAGACGTCGGTCGCGCCGAGGCTGCCCGGATGGAGCGGATTGCCCTCGATCTTCGTCGGGCGACCCTCGTGGCTCTCGACGAGCAATCCCGTCGCGACGCCGCCGAGCGGCATGGCGGTCGCGTAGAAGAGCGGCTTGCCCGGAATCAGTTCCTCGGGCTGCCGGACGTACGGGACGATCTTCTCGGCCGGCTGCCGCGTGCAGGCGGTGACGCCGGCGAGCGCGAGCGACGCGCCCATCAACTTGAGAAACGTCCGCCGCGCGACCGGATCCGTGATCGCTTCGATTTCTGACGGGAACTCGCTGTAGAGTCGCTCGACGAATTTCGGATCGTCGGCCTGCTCGTCGAGCGTTCGCCAAAACGGACGAGCGCCCCGCGTGCCCTTTGTGGTTGTCGTGTGGCTTCCGGTCATCGATGACACGTCGAGCAGCTTGTCAGTTTCTGAATCTGATACTCGGCGACGAGTCGCCGTCCCAACTCGAGTTGATTCGCGGGCGGCTCATAGTCCACCCGGAAGACGGCGCCGCGCGGTCGCACGTACTGCTCGGGGTTGCGGTGGCAGTCCAGGCACCATTCCATCTGCAGCGACTGCTCCTGCCACATCAGCGGCATCCGGTCCACTTGTCCGTGGCACGTCGTGCAGCCGACGCCTTTGCGCACGTGAATGCTGTGGTTGAAGTACACGAAGTCCGGGAGATCGTGCACGCGCGTCCATTCGATCGACGTTCCCGAGCGGAAGCTCGCACGGACGGGTTCGAGGAACGGACTGTTGGCGAAGATCTGCGAGTGGCAGTTCATGCAGGTCTTCGTCGGAGGAATCCCCGCGAAGGCGGAATCCTCGACAGACGAGTGGCAGTAGCGGCAGTCGATCCCGTTGCCGGCGACGTGCCGCTCGTGGCTGAACTGAATCGGTTGTTCCTTGGCGGCCCGCGCCGTCGTGACCCACGGCGATCGGTTGATCTGCGCGAGGAGTCCGAGCAGGCCGGCGATGAAAAACACCGCGCCGAACATGCTCACCCGAGCGATGGTGTTCGTGCTGCGATGGAAGATCTGCGACAATCGAACCCGGGTCCTATTATGTGAAACGTTTCACGTAATTGTCAAAACCCTAAGAAATCTCGCGCGAAAACGGGGATTTTTACGGCGCGTGCTCCCAGACGTGACTGACCGCGGACGTAGCGCTCGAACCACTCGATCTCGGTGTTGGCCTTGAAGAGAGGCGCCGGATCTCCAGCCACTGATGATCTTCGCGCGGTCCCGCGTAGAGGTGCGTCCGCTTGCAATTCGTGGGAATTGGGCACGATATTACTCTGTTGCTACTCGGAAGGAGATGCCGGATGAAGCTTTGGACGCTCGTGACCGCGACGGCCGCGCTGCTGCTTGCGGCGGGACCGCGCGCGGTTGCCGCGGATCCTTCGATGAACTCAGGATCCCCCCGAGCGCAGTCGAGGGGGGATTTCCCCACGCCGACGGAGGGCGATTTCGTCGTCCGCGACTTCAGATTCGGCACGGGCGAGACGCTGCCGTCCTTGAACCTTCACTACCGCACGATCGGGACGCTTCGGCGCGACGCGTCGGGCGTCGTGCGCAACGCCGTCCTGATTCTTCATGGCACCGGCGGGACTGGAGGAGGATTCCTGTCCCGCACGTTCGGCGGCGAGCTCTTCGGCGCGGGTCAACTGCTCGACGCGACGCGTTACTTCATCATCCTGCCCGACGGCATCGGCCACGGAAAGTCGTCCAAGCCGAGCGACGGCCTGCACGCGCGCTTTCCGAAGTACACCTACGACGACATGGTGCGGGCGCAGCACGCGATGCTGACCGACGGCCTGAAAGTGAATCACCTGCGGCTCGTGCTCGGCACGTCGATGGGCGCGATGCACTGCTGGGTGTGGGGCGAGATGTATCCGGACTTCGCCGATGGCCTCGTGCCGCTCGCCAGCGCGCCGACGCAGATTGCCGGACGCAACCGCATCATGCGCACGATGATCATGGACAGCATCACGAAGGATCCGGCCTGGAAGAACGGGGAGTACAAGGAGCAGCCGCGTCAAGGGCTGGTGGGCGCCGTCAATCTCTTGATGATGATGACGAGCAGTCCGCTCCAGTGGCACAAGTCCGGTCCGACCCGCGACGCCGCGGACGCGTGGTACGAGGACCAGATCACGTCACGCGTCGCCGCGACCGACGCGAACGACATGCTGTATCAATACAACGCGTCGCGCGACTACGATCCGTCGCCGAACCTGGAGAAGATCGCGGCGAGAGTGCTCGCGATCAACTCGGCGGACGATGTCGTGAATCCGCCGGAGCTGGGCCTGATGGAGAAGCTGATGCCGCGCGTCAAGCGCGGAACGTACGTCCTGATCGAGACTGGAGGCTAGAGGCTGGTGACCGGGGAAGAGCGCCCAGCCTCCAATCCCAAGCCTCCAGCCTCCTAACGAAAGCATTCATGTCAGACCGCAAATACCGTCAGCGCGGCTATCAAGACGACGAACGGGATCGTCGGCCGAAGGGCGAGAAGAAGCCCGCGCCGCCCAAGGAGCGCGCGCCGGGGCGCGTGCTGCAGGACGAGCGCGGCCCGAAGACACCGAATTTGATGGCCGCGCACGAGGTGTTCCGTTGCGCGCGGTGCGGCAACCTGCTGTCGCTGTCGGTCGGCAGGCTGGACGGCTGCGCGAAGTGCGGGGTCGATCTGCACAGCTGCATCCAGTGCGCGTCGTTCGACACGAGCGCGACGTGGGAGTGCGCGCAGAGCGCGTCGCTGCCCTCGCGCGTGTCGCCGAAAGACGAGCACAACACCTGCACCATGTTCACGCCGCGCACGACGATCGAGCGGCAGACCGGATCGCCGGCAAGCGGGAGCAACGGGAACGCCGGCGGCTCGAGCTCGTCGAACACCGCGCGACGAGCGTTTGATGATCTGTTCAAATAAGGGGCTGGAGGCTGGGGATGGGGACTGGGAGAGCGTTTCTCCAGCCCCTAGCCTCCAGCCTCCAGTCCCCACATAATCTCTTCGTGGGCCTCATTTCACCAACCGACCAACAGAAACTCCGCGACGCCTTCAGCGAGATGACACGCTCCGTGCGGCTGCTGTTTTTCACGCAGGCGCTCGGAGCGGCGTGCCGAAAACCGTGGTGAACGACGCGGTTGAGATCCTCGGAGCGCTGCCCGAGGGCGCGTTCATCGAACAGGCCTTGTCCGGGGTCGTGGCGACAGTGTTTCACGAACGCACGGACTCGCCTTCGTGATTCGCAGGCGCTCGCATAACCCAGAACGCCACGCCAAGCACGCTCCACGCCACAAACGCAAGCCATTCATTTCTCGTGAAGCTGCCCGGTACGCCGGGAACGATCTTCATCAAGACGATCGCCACGCTGACCACGGCGCCCAGCCACGCCATCGCAGATGATTCACGACCGCTCGGCTGAAGCCTCCCGCCTCTGCTCGCGATTCCTTCCTGCGAGCTTCGGCGTGGCACGCCGAAGCGCCCAGGGCGCGAAGGCGGCGCGCTACGGATCGCTTCGCGTCGGCGCGCGAGGTAGGCGAGGCAGGCGGACAGCCAGCCGATGCCGACGGCGAGCGATCCCACCTCGGTGATCGGCACGAGAATCGCGTCGCCAAACATCGCCGCCGCCACGGTCAACACGGCCATCAGCACAATCGCCACGACCGGCGTGCCGAACCGCACGTGCACGCGTCCAAGCGACGGGTGCACGAGACGGCGCCGGCCGATCGCGTAGAGCATGCGCGTCGAGGCGACGAAGTTGCCGTTGAAGATTTTCAGCAGCGACAGAAACGCGCCGAAGAGGATCAGCTGCGCGATGGCGTGCGATCCGAACGTCCGTTCGAACGCGACCTCGGTCCGCACGTGGCCGGACACGATCTCCTGCCACGGATAGACGAACGTGACGACGCCGATGATGAGGACGTAGAAGAGAAAGCCCGCGATGAGCGCGGCGTAGATCGCGGTGGTGAAGTGTCTCGGATCGAAGCCGGTCCTGGCTTCTTCCGATCCCTTGGCCACCGACTCGAAGCCGGTCATGAAGTACGGCACGATCTGCAACACGAGAAGGATCGAGAGCCACGGCCCGTTCGCGCCCGCGTGGGAGAAAAACGGCTGCATGCTGGCCGTAGACCCGCGCGTGAAGCCGAGCACGGTGAAGACCGCAAACGCCGCGAGCAAGCCGAACGTCATCACATCCTGGAAGACGCCGCTCAGCTTGATGCCGCGATAGTTGACGACCGCGACGAGCATCGTCAGCGCCACGCCGACCGCGAGCCGCGGCGCGTAGATTGGGCTGCCGCCGATGACGTAGAGCTGATAGCTGTTCAGCGCGGGAAAGACACGCGCAAGCAGATTGCCGGTCGCGACCGCTTCCCACGGGCACACGATCGCGTAGGACAGGATCATCGTCCAGCCGGACGCGAAGCTTGTGAACGGCGGGAAGACGCCCTCGGTGTACGCGATTTCGGCGCCGGCGTCCTGAATCTTCGTGACGAGCCGGCCGTACGTGTGGGCGATCGGAAAGAGCAGCAGGCCGCCGACAAAAAACCCGAGCATGCCGCCGGCGGGACCGCCTCGCGACAGCCAGTCATCCATCAGGACGAGCCAGCCGACGCCGATCATCGTGCCGAATCCGAACGTGAAGTACTCGACGGTGCTGAGCCCGTGGTGGAGGGCCGGCTTCGTGGTCGCCATCGCCGACGCACTATATCAGCGTAGGCGCTCAGTTCTTGAGGCACGTCAGGCCCTTTGTGGTCTTCGTGCGCTTTGTGGTTCTACAATCGGGCGCGTGACGCATCAACCGCGCCCATCGTTCCAGTCCCCGCGCTTCGCGCAACCCGCGACGTTCATGCGTTTGCCGCACGTCGCCGATGCACGCGGGCTCGACGTCGCGATCGTCGGCGTCCCCTTCGACGGCGGCACGTCGTACCGTCCTGGCGCCCGGATGGGACCGCGCGAGATCCGCGCGCAGTCGTCTTTGATCCGCAGCTACAGCTACTTCCAGAAAGTCGCGCCGTTCGATCGCCTGAACGTCGCCGACGTCGGTGATATCGATGCGCCGCCGGTGAGCATTGAGAAGTGCTACGACGCGGTCGAGGCCGGCATCGGCGCGATCGCCGACGCGGGCGCGCGGCCGGTCGTCGTCGGCGGCGATCACTCGATCACGCTGCCGGTCCTGCGCGCGCTCGCGCGTCGCCACGGGCCGCTCGCCGTCGTCCAGTTCGACGCGCACGTCGACACGTGGGACGAGTACTTCGGTGGCAAGTACTTTCACGGCACGCCGTTCCGCCGTGCGATCGAAGAAGGCATCGTCGACGGGAAGCGATTCGTGCAAGTTGGCATCCGCGGGCCGATGTACGGCGAGAACGACTTCGATTTTCATCGCGAGCATGGCATCACGATGATCGACATCGATCAGGTGGGGGACCGCGGTGTTGCGTGGACGGTCGAGCAGATCCGTCGTGTGGCGACCGGTTCGGCTTACATGACGTTCGACATCGACGCGGTCGATCCAGCGTTTGCACCGGGAACAGGGACGCCGGAAGTCGGCGGGCTGACGAGTCACGAAGCGCAGCGTCTGGTCCGCGGACTTGCCGGCCTGGCGCTCGTCGGCGGCGACATCGTCGAGGTGTCGCCGCTCTACGACGGTCCGGGTCAGATCACATCGGTGCTCGCGGCGAATCTGATGTTCGAGCTCCTCTGCGCGATGGCAGTATGATTTCTGCTGTGAAACGCACGATTCTTTTTTCCATGCTCGCGCTAGTCATCAGCTCGCCGGCAAGTCTGGGGACTGGAGGCTGGGGACTAGAAGCTGGAAATGCGTTCTTCCAGTCCCCAGCCCCCAGCCTCCAGCCTCCACGATCCTCCATCACCTATCGCTTCTCGTTTCCCGAGCCGGAGCATCATTGGATGCAGGTCGAGGCGTCGTTTCCCGACGTCGGATCGGGTACGCTCGAGCTGCGGATGAGCCGGTCGTCGCCGGGCCGCTACTCGCTGCACGATTTCGCGAAGAACGTGTACGACGTGCACGTCACGGCCGCGAACGGCCGCGAGCTCGAGACAACGAGGCCGGACCCGTACGGCTGGAACGCGAGCGGCCACGGCGGCGGCGCGACGGTGAAATACAAGGTGTACGGCGATCGGGTCGACGGAACGTATCTCGCGATCGACACGACGCACGCGCACGTCAACATGCCGGCGGCGATCATGTGGGCGCGCGCCCTAGACGAGCGGCCGGTGACCGTCACGTTCGATCAGCCCGCGGGGATGGGACGCCGATGGCTCGTCGCGACGCAGCTGCACGGCGAAGGCTTTCCGATCCTCAACAACGTCCCGATTCCTCCGAGCTACACGTTCACCGCGCCGAACCTCCAGTACTTAATGGATAGCCCGGCGGAAATGGGCGTGCTCGGCATCCGGCGCTTCTCGGTCGGATCGAAAGCGTTTCGCTTCACCGTCCATCATCTCGGCACCGATGCGGAGTTGGATAGCTACGCGAAGGACGTCGAGAAGATCGTGAGGGAAGAAGGCGCCATCTACGGCGAGTACCCGGACTACGAGCCGGGCTACTACACGTTTCTCGCGGACTATCTGCCGTACGCGAGCGGCGACGGCATGGAGCATCGCAACAGCACGGTGATCACGGCGGCCTCGTCTATCGCAGCGGGGCGCACGCGCCTGCTCGACACGGTGGCGCACGAATTCTTCCACTGCTGGAACGTCGAGCGGATCCGGCCGAAAGGGCTGGAGCCGTTTGATTTCAACCGCGCGAATCTGTCGGGCGAGTTGTGGTTGGCCGAAGGCTTCACACAGTACTACGGCCCGCTCGTGCTCCGGCGGACCGACCTCGTCGATCTCGCGGCGACGACGCGGACGTTCACCGGGCTGATCGAGAGCGTCTCGGGCCCGGGCCATCTCGTGCGTACCGCGGAGGAGATGAGCCGCATGGCGCCGTTCATCGACGGCGGCCGCACCGTCGATCGCACGAACTGGTCGAACACGGTCGTCTCGTACTATCCGTTCGGCGGCGCCATCGCGCTGGCGCTCGATCTCACGCTGCGGGACCGGACGGACAATCGCCTGTCGCTCGACGACTTCATGCGCGCGATGTGGACGAAGTTCGGCAAGCCCGGCGGCACGCGTGAAGGGTACGTCGATCGTCCGTACACGATTGCGGATGCCGAGGCGACGCTTGCCGACGTCAGCGGCGACCGCGCGTTCGCGCGCGACTTCTTCGCACGCTACATTCAGGGCCACGACGTCGCGGACTACGCGAAGCTGCTCGCGCGGGCCGGGCTCACCGTGCGCAAGCGAAGCGCGGGCCGCGCGTGGCTCGGCGACGTGCGCCTCGAATCGCGCAACGGCGCGCGCGTCGCGACGCTTGTCGCGCCGACGTGGCCCGTGTACGCCGCCGGCCTCGATCAGGATGATGAGCTGCAGCAGGTGGACGGCCAGCGCATCAGCGGCGACGCGGACATCGCGACGGCGCTCCAGCGGCGCAAGCCGGGCGACGCGATTTCGATCGTGTTCGTCGATCGCTCGGGTATCGCGCAGACGAAGACCGTCACGCTCGCCGAAGATCCGCACGTCGAGGTCGTCACGGTCGAGTCTTCCGGCGGTTCGCTCACTCCAGCACAGCGGGCTTTTCGGAATAGCTGGCTCTCGGCAAAGACTCTGGACCGTGCCAGTCGCTGACGCGTGCGGCTGGGAAGCGATCTCCAAACCGACCCTGTGACCCGGCCTGTCAGCCCAACGAGCGAGGATATTCGACAAGTTGTTTGCAAATCAGATCGTTCTGTCTACACTTGGTGGTCAAAAGTGTCCGTAACGCCACACACGGTAGATCTGCTCGGTGCGAAAAAGGCGCGAGGCGCATTCTACACACCGCCCGGTATTGCCCGTTTTCTCGCAGACTGGGCCATTCGCTCGAGTTCGGACGCAGTGCTCGAACCGTCGTGCGGTGAAGCAGCGTTTCTCATCAGCTCCTACGAACGACTGCGTAGTCTCACACTTCTCCCACCGCCGGCCGAACAGCTCGTCGGTCTCGATATTCACGCAGGCGCTGTAACCCAAGCAGCTGCACAACTCGCGTCCATTGGGGGAGAAGCCGCTTTGGAGGTCGGCGACTTCCTGGCTTTCCGCGCTGATCGCCGGTTTGACGTTGTGGTTGGGAATCCGCCTTACGTGAGGTATCAAAGCTTCACCGGACAGGCTCGCGCGAAGGCTCAGGAGGCAGCGCTCGCCCAAGGCGTCCGCCTAGGTGGGCTAGCAAGTTCCTGGGCAGCATTTGTAGTCCATGCTGCGTCATTCTTGAAGCCGGACGGACGCCTCGCGCTGGTGTTACCGGCCGAGCTGTTGACGGTGAATTACGCCGCGCCCGTGCGCCGCTACCTAATGCAGCGGTTCGGACACGTGCGTCTTGTCCTGTTCGAAGAGCGTGTTTTTCCCGGCGTCCTCGAAGAGGTTGTGCTTCTGCTCGCCGAAGGACAAGGTCCAACGAATCAGTGTGAACTGGTGCAGGCACGTAACGTCGTCGCACTCCCCGGTCTCACTCCGCAGGCCTGGACTCCGACCGACGCTGAGGACAAGTGGATTGCCGGTCTTCTTCCGGCTGATTCCGCGGATCTCTACGCGCGCATGCTTGACACAGGCAGCTTCGAGCCGCTCCAGCGATGGGGTGAAACGAATCTCGGGATGGTGACCGGGAACAACAGTTACTTCGTGCTCAGCGCTTCGAAGGTGCGCGACCTTGAGCTGTGCCAGCGTGAGCTGCTTCCGATTTGCCCTCCTGGTTCTCGGCACCTTCGTGGATTGAACTTCACCGAGCGCGCGTGGCAAGAAATGGCTGACGAGGGAAGTTCAAGCTTCTTGTTTTACCCAACATCCGAGAACCTCTCTCCTTCTGCCAAGGCGTACATCAAACATGGTGAGGTGGAAGGGGTGCACCAAGCTTACAAGTGTCGCGTACGTTCGCCTTGGTGGAAGGTACCACGGGTCGCCGCACCAGATGCATTTCTCACCTACATGAACCACGACACTCCACGTTTGGTCACAAACCGGGCGGGAGTGCACCATTTGAACTCAATTCACGGTATGACGTTCAATACTGATTGCCGGCAACTGGCTATGGATCTTCTGCCGCTTGCGGTGCTCAACAGTGTGACGCTGCTCGGTTCGGAGCTCGTCGGACGGTCCTACGGCGGCGGAATGTTGAAACTTGAACCACGCGAAGCCGATTTGTTACCTGTGCCGTCGCGCGCGTTGGTGAACG
>JACPZV010000320.1 GCA_016195295.1 Acidobacteriota bacterium | reverse complement strand
TCCGACCGACTTCCGCATCGCGTACAGCGAGTCGCAGGATGGCAACATGGTCCGCATCGATCGCGTGACCGGCGAGACGATGTCCATCCGCCCGCAGCCGGCGCAGGGCGAACCGGCGATTCGGTGGAACTGGGACACGCCGATCGTGATGTCGCCGCACGATCCAAAAATCATTTACGCGATCGGCAACAAGGTGTACCGCTCCGCGAACCGCGGGTTGACGTTCGAGTCGGCGGGCCAGGACCTGACGAGCAACGCCAACCGAGACGAGGTCGCCACGATGGGCGTGAAAGGCAGCGACGTCGCCATCGCGAAGAACGACGGCATTGTCGCGTGGCCGACGATCATCTCGTTCGCCGAGTCCGCGAAGCGGCAGGGTCTGCTCTGGGCGGGCACTGACGATGGCAACGTTCAGGTCTCGCGCGACACAGGGCGATCGTGGACGAACGTGACGGCGAACATCACGGGTCTGCCGAAGGGCATCTGGATCTCCGAGGTCGTGCCGTCGCGATTCGACGAGGGCACGGTGTACGTGACGGCCGACGGTCACCGGTCGAACGATTTCGAGAGCTATATCGTCGTGAGCCACGACTTCGGGCAGACGTGGCAGTCGGCGGTGGCGAATCTGAGGGGTGAGTCGGTGAAGACGCTGACTGAAGATCAGCGGAATCCGGACATTCTTTACATCGGGACGGAGACGGGCCTGTTCATCTCGCTCGATCGCGCGAAGAGTTGGGCGCGCCTGAAAGCGAATCTCCCGACGGTGCGCGTCGACGAAATCACACTGCATCCGCGCGACAACGCGATGGTGCTCGCCACGCACGGCCGCGACATCTGGATCCTCGATCACCTGGAGCCGATCCAGGAGTACGCGGCGGCGCAGGCCGCATCGACCGACGCGAAGCTCTTCTCACCGCCCCCATCCTCTATGTACAGGCGGCCGGCGCGGGACCGGAACTACGAGTTCTGGGGCGACCAGACGTTCTACGGTGAGAACCCGCCACAGGCGGCCGTCTTCTCGTGGCTCAACAAGCCCGCGGTCGGCCCCACGGTGGGAGAAGTCACGCTGCGCATCACCGATGCGGCCGGCAAAGAGGTCCGCGAGATTTCAGGTCAGGTGCTGGCGAACAGCAACAAAGCCGGCATTCAGTCCGCGTGTTGGGATCTGCGCGTGCAGCCCGTGCCGGCGCCGCCTCCGCAAGAGGGACGTAGTTCGGCAGGCTCACCGCAAGCGGGTCGGGGCGGACGCGGCCCTTCGGCAGGCTCAGGGCAAGCCGCGGCGGGCCAGGAAGGCGGCGGGCAGAATCAGAATCCGGAAACAAGTCTGTGGGGCGCGGGATGTCCCGTGGCCGCGCCGCCCGGCGGCGGTGGCGGGGGATTCGGCGGCGGCGCTGGGACCGCCGGTCCGTTCGTGCTCGGCGGCACCTACAACGTGTCGCTCATCGTCGACGGAAAAACCGTGGACACCAAGCCGCTGAAGGTGACCGACGATCCCGAGGTCGTGCTGACGTCGGCCGAGCGGAAGCGGCAGTACGACATGGCGATGGAGATGCACGCGCTGCAGCCGCGCGCGACGGAAGCGGCGACGGCGCACGCGAATCTCACGCGCCAGATCAACGAGCTTGCGACGACGATCGCCGGCCGCGGTGATGTGCCGGCGGACGTGAAGTCGTCGTTCGATGCGTTCAAGACCGAGCTCGCGGCGCTGGCGCCGAAGCTGGCGCAGCCGCAGGGTGGACGCGGCGGCGGTGGCGGCCGCGGCAACACGGAGGCGATCGTCGCGAAGATCGGTCAGGCGAAGACGGGCCTGATGGGCGGCATGGTCGTCGGCGAGCAGACGACGCGCGCGTACGCGGAGGCGAAGGCGCTGACGCCGAAAACGATCGCGGATCTGAATGCGCTGCTGACGAAGGCCACGGCGCTCAGCACGGCGCTCGCGCGCGTCAATCTCACGCTGACTGTTCCTCAGCCGGTCAAAATGCCTGATGTCGCGTCGGCGCGCAGAACGACCGGCGCGAAGTAGATCTGTAGGCCGGGGTCCTTCTGGACCCGGCTGAACGTACGAGGCGGGTCCGAAAGGACCCGCCCTACACATTTGAGGTCCACGGTAGAATCAATCTGCCAGCGCGAAGGATGCGTCTATGGGTACGACCCGGATCCGCGTTCGCGCGTTCATCTTCCTTCTTGGTTCGGTTCTGATTGCCGCCGCGCTCGCGGCGCAGCAGCAGGAGCCCACATTCAAAGGCGGCATCCGCACCGTCGCCGTCTATGCGACGGTGACGGGCGCTAACGGCCGGCTCGTCCCCGATCTCACGCGCGACGTCTTCTCCATCTTCGACAACGGCAAAAAGCAGGAGCTGTCGCTCTTCGCCAACGACATCCAGCCGATCACGGTCGTCATGATGCTGGACCGCAGCGGCAGCATGGTGGGCAACTTCGAGCTCGTCGAACAGGCGGCCGAGCAGTTCGTCAACGTGATGCTGCCCGCCGACAAGGCGCGCATCGGCAGCTTCTCGAATCGCATTCAGGTCGACCCGCGCGACTTCACGTCCGACCACGACGAGCTGCTGAAGATCCTCCGCAACGATCTGCAGGAGGAAGGACCGACGCCGCTCTGGAATGCGGTCAACGTCGGCATCACCGCGCTCCTGCACCAGCAGGGCCGGCGCGTCGTGCTGGTCTTCACCGACGGCATGGACGCGCCGATGAATTTCAGCAACAACAACAGCTCACTCAAGAGCGTGATGAAACGCGCCGAGGAAGAAGACGTCATGGTCTACGCGATTGGCCTCGCCTCGTCTATGCCCTCCTCACGCGGGCGCGGGACGGGCGGCGGCGGCTATCCCGGCGGTCGCGGCGCCGGGTTTCCCGGCGGCAGCGGTCGTGGCGGACGCGGAGGTTTTGGCGGCGGCGGGCGCGGTGGATTCGGCATTCCTCCAGCGGGCGTGACGGACCATCCGGACGAAGGGCTGCCGAAAATCGCCGCGGCGACCGGCGGCGGGTACTTCGAGCTGACCACGACGGCCGACTTGGTGGCGACATTCCAGAAGGTCGCAGACGAGCTGCATCATCAGTACGCGCTCGGCTTCACGCCGACCAGCCTTGACGGTAAGATGCACACGCTCGACGTTCGCATCGCAGGCCAGGGCATGACCGTGCGCGCGAGAAAAAGTTATCTCGCGCGGAACGAACGCTGAGATCTCGGCCCTGAAAGGGCCGCGCGACGAGATTTGTAGGCCGGGTCCTTTCGGATCGGCTACTCTCCGGCGGGTCCAAAAGGACCCGCCCTACTTGACTTCAGCCTTCAGACTTCACACTTCTCGTGTCTCATTCACTCCTGATCCTTTCTCGTCATGCCAACGACTACCGTCGTCTGATCGACGCCGCTCGACTTCCCGATCTGCGCGTGACTTCCTCGTCTGACGCTGCCGCGAGCGCGGGCGAGTGCGACCTGGCGTTCGGCGAGCCGTCGCTCCTCGCGCACGCGTTGCCGCGTCTGACCGCGCTGCGCTGGGCGCAAGCGACGTGGGCGGGCGTCGAGCCGCTCCTCAATCCGTCGCTGCGCCGCGACTACGTGCTGACCAACGCCCGCGGCGTCTTCGGCGCGTTGATGTCCGAGTACGTCTTCGCCTACCTGCTCGCGCACGAGCGGCTGCTGCTGAAGAAGTACGCGTCGCAGCAGGCGGGCCGCTGGGATCCGACGCCGCCCGGATCGCTGCGCGGAAAGCTGATCGGCCTCATCGGCGTCGGCTCGATCGGCGCGGCGCTGGCACGGACCGCGAAGCACTTCGGCATGCGTGTGCACGGCTACACGCGCGCGAGCGAGACGTGCGCGGACGTGGACGTCTACTTTCACGGCGACCAGCGCCTCGCGTTCGCGGCGGACCTGGATTATCTGGTGACCGTCGCGCCGAACACCGCGGGAACTCGGCATCTCGTCGATGCCGCGCTGCTCGCGGCCTTGCCGTCTCGCGCCGTCTTCGTTAACCCTGGACGCGGGAGCGTCGTAGACGAGGCCGCGCTGGCGGCCGCATTGCGCGAAGGGCGATTGGCCGGCGCGGTCCTGGATGTTTTTCAGACCGAGCCGCTCCCGAGCGATCACGAGCTGTGGCGTGCACCGAACGTGCTCATCACGTCGCACACGGCGGCGCAGAGCCATCCCGAAGACATCGCGCCCGTGTTCGTCGAGAACTACTTGCGTTTGGTTGGTGGCGAGCCACTGAAGTACCAGGTGGATTTCGAGCGCGGATACTGAAGGGCTGAGGGCTGGAGGGCTGGAGGGCTGGGGGCGAGGGGCTCTCGCCGGATCGCGCCGGCGTTTCCGATCGTGTTCGGGTCATCGTGCGCGCTCGTGCGCGCCAGACTGCCGCCGGGAATCTGGTAGGATGCCCCTTTACCGGAGGTGCTTATGGTATCGGTGATATCGCTTGCCGTTCCGATCCTCCTGTCAGCCCTCATCGTGTTCGTCACCAGCTCCCTCATGCACATGGTGCTTCGGTACCATCAGAGCGATTATCGGGAGGTGCCGCGCGCCGACGCGGTGCAGGACGCGCTACGCCCGTTCAACATCCCGCCGGGCGATTACTTTCTGCCGCGCCCCGCGTCGCCGCGCGACATGAAGAGCCCGGAGTTCATCGAAAAGATGAAGAAGGGCCCCGTGATCTTCATGACCGTCATGCAAAGCGGACCGCCAACGATGGGCCAGAGCCTGATCCTCTGGTTCGTCTACTGCGTCGTGGTCGGGTTTTTCTCCGCCTACGTCACCGGCCGCGCGCTGACGCCCGGCGCGAACTACTCGACCGTGTTTCGCTTCATCGGTACGTCCGCGTTCATGGGCTACTCGCTCGCGCTTCTGCAGTTTTCGATCTGGTACCACCGCAACTGGGGGACGACGATCAAGTCCGTATTCGACGGGCTCGTGTACGCGCTGCTGACCGCGGGAACGTTTGGGTGGCTGTGGCCGAGATAGAGGTGGACGAGGTGAGTAGGCCGGGTCCTTTCGGACCCGGCAGAGGTGGCTGGTGGCTGAAAAGGGTGGCTGGTGACTGGTGGCTGGGAGGAACAACACAATGCGAAAGAACGGACTGACCCAACTCGCGTTCGCGACGGTCGTGTTTGGCGCGGGGATGCTGGCCGGCAGCGCGCTGCAGTCGCGGGCGACGCTGCACGCGCAGGCCAATCGCGTCTTCGAAATCAGAACCTATACGGCGCCCGAGGGGAAGCTGGAGGAACTGCACGCGCGGTTCCGCAATCACACGCTGCGCATCTTCCAGAAGCACGGCATGACGAGCATCGGCTACTTCAGGCCGCAGGACGCGCCGCTCTCGCAGAACACGCTTATCTATGTGCTGGCGCACCCGAGCCGCGAAGCGGCGAAGAAGAACTGGGCGGACTTCCAGGCCGATCCCGAGTGGCAGAAGGTCGCGGCCGAATCGCAGGTGAACGGACGGATTGTCACGAAAGTGGAGTCGGTTTTTGCTGGGCACTTCGAGGCGGGCGCGCGGTCCGCGTGGCACAACCACGACCACGGCCAGCTCCTGCTCGTCGAGAAGGGCCGCATGCGGACGCAGAAGCGCGGCCAAGCGATCAAGGAGCTCGGCGTCGGCGAGAGCGATTACACCGGACCGGGTGTCGTCCACTGGCACGGCGCCGTGCCGAATCAGGATCTCGTGCAGATCAACGTCGGCTTCGGCGGCGCCACGAATTGGATGGATCGAGTCACCGACGACGAGTACCAGGGCAACGTCAGGCGCTGACAGGGCGGGACGGGATCGGGCTGCGAGGGTCGACGCGAGTATATTCTGAAGTATACTCAAGAATATGGGTAAGCCGCTGATGATTCAGCACGCCGACGATCGCCGAATCGAACAGCTGAAAGCGCGGCTCGGCGTGAGCCGCAAGATCGATATTGTGCGCGCCGGCATGGACCTCCTGGAGCAGCAGGCGGCTCGCCAGGAACGCACCGAGCGGTGGAAGCGCGCGGCGGCCCGCGTGGCCGCCGACAGCCGGCGGGTGAATGCGGAGTTCCAGCGCCACTCGCGTTTCAAACGCGTTCGTCCGTGACGCCGCGCCGGTGGCACGTCTACGTGGTCGACCTCGAGCCGCGCGTGGGGACCAAACCTGGAAAACGCCGTCCCTGTCTGGCCATTCAGCCCAGCGCGTTCGCGGACGCCGGCTTGCCGAGTACGGTCGTGCTGCCGCTTTCGACTCGTGTCGTGAACGACGCGTTTCCGCTGCGCGTGCGGTTGTCCCGCGGAACCTGCGGCCTCAAGTCCGACAGCGACGTGCTCGTCGATCAGATGCTTTCCTGGGACAACGCGCTGTTCCGACGCGACCTTGGAGAATTGCCCGAGGCGCTTCAGGACGAAGTCCGGGCGGCGGTCCGTGAGTTCCTGGACCTGTGAAATAATCCGCGTCCGTCATGACCATGACCGCCAGGCACACGTGGATGCTCAAGCCACAACCGGCGGCGCCATCCAAGACCCGCGCACATCCGGTAGCTGGTACGACGCCAGGGATTTGCGCCGGTCGCGATCGGCCTGGGCGCCGGTCTCGTCGCGTCGCTGGCGATGAGCCGTATCCTCGGCGGGATGCTGTTTGGCGTCGAGGCGACCGATCCGTGGACCATGAGCGCCGTCGTCGCCGTCATCACCGCTGTCGCGGCCGTGGCCACGCACCCGCCGGCCCGCCGCGCGTCGAGGATGGATCCGATGCTCGCGCTGCGCGACGAGTGAGCGGCAAACCCGCGCCAAAAAGATGCGATTCAATCGCATATTCTGCACGACGCCCACGGCCTCCGCGTTCCCACACTGGGACGCGGACCCGTGTCTTGCAGCGCTGACGCTTACGTAATACACTGGCGCTCATGAAGACGCTCACCGTGCGGTTGCCCGAGCCGCTGGTCGCGGAAATCGAAGCCGAGTCGCGCGGGCGCCGGATTTCCAAGTCGGATATCGTGCGCGAGCGGCTGCAGGTGGTTCCGCGATCAACGCGGCGCCGCCGTGCCTCGCTCGACGCCATCGCGGATCTCATCGGCTCAGTGGACGGATTGCCAGCCGATCTGAGCGCGCGGAAGAAGCGATATCTCCAGGCCACGGGCTATGGCCGGAAGCGCCCTCGTTGACGCCGGTTTCGTGGTGGCGCTCCTCAGCCGCCGCGACTCCCATCACCGGTGGGCGGTGGCGCAGGCGTCCCAGTTCGTCCTTCCGTGGCGTACGTGCGACGCCGTGCTCTCCGAGGCGTTTCATTTGCTGGGCCCGCGCGGCGCGCCCGCGCTGAGCGCGCTGCTTCGCCGCAGGTCGGTGGCCGTCGGGTTCGATCTGGCCAGCGATTTGGAGCCGGTGCTGAGACTGATGCAGAAATACGCGAGCGTCCCCATGAGCCTCGCGGATGCGTGCCTCGTGCGCATGAGCGAAACGCTGCCGGACCCGGTGATCCTCACCACCGACGCCGACTTTCGGATTTACCGGCGCCACAGCCGCCAGATCGTCCCCTGCGTGACCCCCTATTGATTTCGGCGAGAGCGGAGGCGCATAGTCTCCGCTGTGCGAACCATTCATAGAGGAGAGTGACTATGAAGCGCTTGCTTTTCTCAGCTCTTGCGTGCGCGGCGTTGGCAGTTGCGACGTTCGCTGGACAAACATCACAGGCACCACAGACGCCGGCGCAGCCGGCCCCGTCCGCCGATCCCTACGCGAACAACGCGCAACCGGGCGCGACGCAGTTTCCACTCGCGGCGCCCGCGGGGAGGGACAGCAACGCGCGGATGGTCGCGCCACCCGGGGCGGTGAATCAGGGGCCCTTCAATGCCGACACGTGGAAGTACGGGCCCGCGTTCAATCCGCCGGCGGGCTCGAAGATCTGGAATCCCGCGAAGATCAAAATGATGCAGGGCGGGAAGGTGACCGGCGGCACGGTCTTCAGCGCGACCGATCCCGAGTCGTACTGCGCGATGGCGAATGCCGGCTACGACTTCATCTGGACCGAGATGCAGCACGATGCGCGTGACTGGCAGTCTGTTGCGCGGATGTGGCGCGCGTGCCCGAACGCGAAGGCCGTGCCGGGCGTGCGCGTCGCGTACACAGACGAGCGCGAGATCCAGCACGCCCTCGACGCCGGCGCGCTGGTCGTCGTCGTGCCGACCGTTGATTCGCTCGCCGAAGCGATCGAGGCGAGGAACTGGACGTACTTCCCGCCGCTCGGCCGGCGCAGCAACGGCGGCGGCCAGGCGTTCGACGGCAACATGTGGGGCAACGTCCCGGGCGGTTATCGCAACACCATCAACGACAACGTCGTGCTGATCCTGATGATCGAGACGCTGCAGGGGCTCAAGGATGCCGACGAGATCGCGAAGGTGCCGGGCGTGACGGCGGTCTTCGCGGCGAGCGGCGATCTCGGCAACTTCTCGGGCTACCGGCAAGGCACGCCCGACTACGAGCGCGCGATCAACATCGTGCACGACGCCGCGATCAAGGCGCACGTGCGGCTCTGCGGTCCCTTCGCGTGGCGCGACCGGCCGGACTTCACGTGCTTCCAGGCGGGCAGCGAAACCGCCGCGATCGCGCGCGGCGTGGCCGCCGAGCTCGGTCCGCTGGCGAACACCCAACCGAAGCCCGAGGTCGGACCGTTTGCGAAGTGATGCGGGAGATTTCAGATTTCAGATTGATTGCTGACTTTGCGGCATGTCGCGATTTGGGCGTGGTTGAGTGTTCTTATGAAGGCTCAACTCGTTGTAACTGACGTCGGTTGCTTCGTGGCCCTCTTCTTGAAGAGATCGGAGAGGGAGGGAACACTCCTGTGAGGACGCTCCATTTTGCGCTGCTTTTCTCAATGTTCGCGGGATCGGTCCACGGCCAAACACGACCGCTGTCACCGGAGGAGGCCGTGACCGTCCTCCGCGCAAGTCACTCCGCGGTCGACCTGACCGGCACGCAGTGGTTCGTTCCCGAGCGATCCCAGGCGCTCGTCGTGGTCATCCCAAGTTCGACGGCGTCCGGGCCGTTTGACTGGCCGGAGCCGACGCCGATCCTGCCGCTGTCTCGGCAGCCGTTCGTCTACGGACGAGTCGTTTTCCAACGGCGGATCAACCCGAGGAAGAATGAGTTCGCGCAGGACGGCGCTACCCAGGCGTCCGCTGGACTCTACGGATCGCTGGCGGTCTCGTCGAACACGAACGGTCCGCTCGGCAGCTCGACGCCGAACAGAGCGCGCGCCACGTCGCACAAGCGTTCTCGTGCGATGGGTTCTTCCGTCATCCTGCCCTCGCGGTAGCGCGTCAGGGCGTCCCCTCGCAGGATCGTGCGCTCGTCGCGGCTGGCGCGTTGGATGGTCAGCGTCCGGCGGAAGATCGAATCTGGATGCGTTGACGTGTAATGGTTCGCCACCGCGACGTCACCCGGCGTCTGCGGATCCTCCGAGAATTCGTAGAGATCGCTCTCGATCGCATCAGCATCGCGCATCGACAGCACCCACACGTGCGCCTCGCGCCGCAGCCGATACGTGAGCCCGCCCTGCTCGGATGACGCGCCGTCGCGCAGCGGCATCGGCTCGAGCAGACCGATTCCGCCGAAGCCGACGTCGGCGAGCCACGCGTCGCCTCGCTCCGCCGGGGACGGCGGGTCCAAAAGGCCCCGCCCTACATCCGCAATTTCCCATCCGCCATCTCCGAAATCCGCAATCCGCCTTCCGCAATTCGCATTACGATTCCCTTCCCAGGAGGCCCGATGGCGATCGATCACGCGATGACGACCACAGCGTTCGTACTGGATGGCTATCGAATCACGAAGACGCTCGGCGTCGTCCGCGGCGTGACGGTCCGGTCGCGGTCGGTGTTCGGCACGATTGGTGCGGGCCTGCAGACGCTGCTCGGCGGCAACATCACGCTGCTGACGGAGCTCTGCGAGAAGACGCGCGCGGACGCCCTCGAGCTGGTGCTCGAGCACGCAAACGCCCTCGGCGCCAATGCCGTGATCGGCCTCCGCTACGACGCGACCGAGGTCATGCAGGGCGTGACCGAAGTCCTTTGCTACGGCACGGCCGTCCTCGTCTCGCGTGAATGATCGGCGAGGCGGGTCCGAAAGGACCCGCCCTACGATTCGGCGGTCGCGAAGGACATGACGACACAACAGTGGGATCCTGAAACCTACGCCCGTAACGCGCGCTTCGTCTCCGACCTCGGAGCGGGCGTCATCGATCTGCTCGCGCCGAAAGCTGGCGAGCGGATTCTCGATCTCGGCTGCGGCGCTGATCATTTTTCTCATCGTCGCGTACCTGGCGAACGCCTTCGGTCCCGTACCGCCGAGCGCGGGCGCGGTCGTCTGGTCCGCGCAGGCGATGTGGGTGCTGATGATCTGGGCGTTTTGGATCGACGCCCATCGCGTGGCCAGAGAGGCTGGAGGCTGGGGACTGGAGGCTGGGAAGAGAGCGCGCGCTAGGAGTGCGCGCGGCAGAACCGCGACGACCGACGGTCGACGAGTGTTGGTCCTGTATTCATAGGAGAACGTCGCAGATTGGGCCGACATCGTCGTAGCTGTG
>JACPZV010000319.1 GCA_016195295.1 Acidobacteriota bacterium | reverse complement strand
TAGTCGTTCGTCGGCGTCTCGACGGGTAGATACGCGAGGCCGAGCTCTTCGTCCACGGCCATCTGCGTCCACACGCCCGTGTTACCGGTGGTGGCCCAGGAATCCTTCAGCCAGGTATCGGCGCCAAATTCGCCGGCTTGAGGGATCGTATGGAACGTCCAGAGACGTTTGCCGGTCCGCACATCGAATCCGCGAACAAACCCTTTGACGTTATTCATGATCACGGGCGTGGTGCCCTCGCGGCCCGAGGCGCCGACGATGATGACGTCCTTGGCGATGATCGGCGTCGCGTGCAGGCCGATGTCGGCCATCAGCAGATCGAGATTTTGGTCGAAGTCTTTTTTCAGATCGACGACGCCGTTCACGCCGAAGCTCGGGATGAGCGCGCCTGTCTTCGCGTTCAGGGCCTTGAGGCGATAGCCGGTCGTGACGTAGATGATCCGCTCCTCGTTACCGTCGGTCCAATACGAGACGCCGCGGCCCGAGCTGACGCGTGGGGCAAATTGGGCGCGCTGCCCTTCATCTTCGTGGTGCACCCACAGCATCTCCCCGGTTGCCGCATCGAGCGCGACCACCGACCGGCGCATGCCTCCGCCGACGGCGTACACCACACCGTTGACCATGATCGGCGTCGCGCCGAGCCGATACTCGGGCCGCGGTCCCATGTTGTCGGTTCGGAAGCGCCAGGCCATCTCAAGCTTGTCGAAGTTGCTGGCGTTGATCTGATCGAACGGTTTGTACTTCCAGTTCCGCAAGTCGCCGCCGTAGGACGGCCATTCGCCGTCTTTGGCCGTCGCGGCGTTTAGCTGCCGCGCTGACTGGCCCGCCAGGCTCACAATTCCGCCGGACCCGACCAAGATGGCGAGGAATGTGACGACAGCTCGACATGCTCTGTGCGGCATCATGTGTTCCCTCGTCGAGTGCGGGTAAACGTGACGGTTGCGCGGGCGGAGACCGCGCGGGAGATTTCTAACGCGCGGGCCACCCCCAAGCAATACCCAATAGCAGGTATAAAGGGTCCCGGAAGGTCGATTTGCGCTTACGTCAGGTGGATGATGCCGCGGCGCAACCCGACGGTGATGGCCGCGCTCCGATCCTGGACCTTCAGCTTCGAGAGGATGTTCTTGAGGTGGACTTGCGCTGTTTCTTCGCTGATGCCCAGAGATGCCGCAATTTCCTTGTTCCGCATGCCCCGGGATACCAGCTCCAATACCTCCACCTCGCGTTGGGTCAGCGCCGACAGTCCCGCACGCTGTGCAAGGCGCGCCTCGATATCAGGGTGGATCGGGTGCTGGCCCGCGTGCACCTCCCGGATGACTCTGATGAGATCGTCCGAGAGGGTGTCCTTTAGCAAGTAGGTCGCCGCGCCTGCGTTCAGCGCGCGATAGATATCCTCATCTCCTTGGTACATCGTGAGAATGACGATGCGCGCCCCGGGATCTTCGCGCACGATTCTCCGAGTAGCTTCGGCGCCGCTCATCGCACCCAATTGCAGGTCCATCAGAGTGATATCGGGACGGTGCCGCCGGAACAGCTCCACGGATTCTTCTCCGGACGCAGCTGAAGCCACAACCGTCATGTCTGGCTGCCGGCCAATGATGAGTGCAATGCCCTCCCGGACGAGCCGATGATCGTCGACGCACAACACGCGAATCGTGGGATGTGGCATGGAATCCGCGTGCAATTACGCGTGCCCGTCCATGGGCACCACGGCGGTCACGCGTGTGCCTCGGCCTATGCTGCTGGCAATGCTGAATCCGCCGCCGACTTCCTCGGCGCGCTCCTTCATACTCAGCAATCCATAATGGGTCTGTCCCTGATTCGCCACGTGTGCGGGATCGAATCCAAGGCCATCATCGGATACTTGGAGCGTCAACGACGCGTCGTCATACTGCAATTCCACGCAAATGCGATTGGCCTGTCCATGGTGCACGGCATTGACGATGGCTTCCTTCCCGATCTTCAAAAGCTGTTCTTCCAGGTTCGGTGGACACCGTTTAGGCGTTCCGCTCACGTTGAATTCGAAGCTGATGGCGTTGCTGACGGTCGCGTGCTCGCCGGCCTCGCGCAGCGCCTGAACCAAATCTCGACCGTGCATCTTCGGTGACCGGAGATCCCAGATCGCCTGCCGCGCTTCGCGAATGTACTCCTCTATTTCTCTGCGGACACGGGTGAATTGTTGTTTCTTCTCCGGCGTCGGGCCATCGACATCATGGGCCAGCGCGTCGAACTGCAGGGCGAGCCCGACCACGCCTTGCAGCAGCGTGTCGTGAATCTCACGACTCAATCGCACCCGCTCGCCCAACAGGCGCGTGAACTGCTTGCGGACCTGACGGATGCGGAACCGCCACGCGAGCCACAGACTGAACGCGAGCGCCGTCGCGCTCGCGAAATAGAACCCTGCAGTCTGATAGAACATCGGTCGGATTGAAAAGTCCCACGACGCGCCGGTCTCGACCCAGGGACCTTGGTTGTTTTTCGCGACCACACGGAATCGGTACGGCCGGGACGGTAAGTTCGTATAGAACGCCTGACGGCGCGTGCCAGCTTCGATCCAGTCTCGATCGAAGCCTTCGAGACGATAGCGAAAGCGAGTCTTGAACGGGGACGTGAGGTCCAAGACCGTGTAATCAATTTCGAGCGACCGCGTTCCCGGCGCCAAGGTGATGTGGGGGCGCTGGTGCAGATCTTGTTCGTCAGCGACCACGCGTTCAATGCGGACGGGCCCAGCGACGCTGGTGGCTTGCAGTGCTCTCGGATCGATGACCGTCATTCCCCGTGCTGTGACGAACCACAGGCGCCCGTCATTTGCGCGAATTACGCGGCGATTATTGCTTCTCGCCACAGGCATCCCTGCGATGCCATCGGAGCGGTCGTAGAGACTGTAGTGAGCGTTATAAGAAGGACTCGCAAGTGCCCGATCGAATTCAGATTTATCGATTCGGACGATACCGAGACGGGTGCCAAGCCAGAGCGATCGCGAATGATCTTCGACGATTGCGGACACATAATCCGCGGGAAAGGTGTTGTCCCGTCGGACGGTCACAAATTTTCCTTTTGCGAACCTGCTCAACCCTTCCGTGCCACCTAACCAAACGGTCCCATCCCCGTCCTGGCAGATCGCCAGGTAGACCCCGGCCTCCAGCCCGTCTTTTGTGCCATATAGATGGAACTGACCTTCGCCCCCGACGACTGCGATCCCTCCGCTGGCGAATCCGACCCACACGCGGCCGTTGCTATCCGTGTACGTGACGGAGACTCGATTCTGGCGAACCTCGGCTGGCAGGTGAACGGGCCGAGGCTGCTTGCCATTCCACCGCAGCAATCCAGCCTCCGAGTCATAGAGCCAGACGCCGCCCTGAAAATCCGAGGTGATGGATTCGACTTGGTGCGGTTGCTGTTTTCTGGCCAGAGGAACGACGGCCAGGTGTCCGTCTACAAGGCGCATCAGGTCCCGATCCGTCGCCACCCATAACGTGCCGCGTTCATCGACGTGGAGCGCGGTCAGGCGCGTACCCGTCGGCTGGCCCCAATGCCGTGCCTTGTCACTCGCCCGCACGAACTGCACGAGACCGTCGATGGTGCCCACCCCACACGCTGCCGTCCGGCGTGACCTCCACGCCGCGGACCAGACCTAGATCCACGAACTGAGTGATCTTCCGTGGCGTGAGTCGGTTGAGCCCTTCAGTCGTTCCAGCCCAGATGTTGCCGTCGCGATCTTCGAGGAGCGCGTACACCCCATCAGCCAAGAGGCCGGTCAGCGACGTCGCCCTTTCAACGATGGGGGCCTGGGTCTCTGTTTGAAGACGCACGCGCCACAGACCTTGCCCTCCGGTCGAGACCCACAAGTTCCCTGCGCGATCGTGGAGCAACCGTGTGCCCCTACCGCGGTCTGGCCATGACGACACCAGCTTTGACCGATTCGCGACCTTCCTAAACCCGACGATCGGATCGGTCATCCAGATGTCGCCAGCGGCATCCTCGCTGATTGACCGCGGCAGCACGCCACGAATGGCATTCCGCGTCGTTTCGTCGAACATCTCAAGTGGCTCGAAGCGTTCCTGCTGGTCCGTTTGCCGGAAAATGCCCACCTCGTTTTCAATCAAAAGGTGTCCGTGTCGATCGTGGTATCCGCTGTAGACTGCTCCTGCGGGCAGCCCTCGTCCAAGCTGCCACTTCTCCCATCGATCGCCTGCGAACCTATAAAGTCCGTGGTCGTTTCCCATCCACATGGAACCTGAAGGGTCTTCCACCAGCATCGCCACTGGACCTGCCGGAAGCCCGTCCGTCTCACCGTAACTGTGAATGTGGCCATTCTTGATGTGACTGACGCCACCCGAACCACCAAAGCCTACCCAAACATCACCCTGTCTTGACGCGCACATCGCTCGGACCGCCGCTCTCGGGAGCCGCGGCGAGCCGAGCATCTCCGACGGCACGAAACGGACGCCGTCGAATCGGAAAAGACCCGCCTCGCTGCCCACCCACAGATAGCCGTCGGCGTCCTGGGCAAGGGACCAGATGTTACCCGACGGCAACCCGTCCTTTTGGTCCCAGGACGTCAGCGTGTAATCGGTCAACACATGGCGCAGATCGGCTGCGAACGCGGGGGTGATCCGCGTGATCGGCAGTGCCAACAACACCAGAAGCGCTAACCGACTTGTCTTCATTCCGGCAATGCCCAGCCGCGTGCGTGTTCGTGGGATGTTCGGCACCGAAACGATGCGTGCTTGTCCCGCTCACGAATTCCGGTCATTTTGCCATGGAAATGGCGTGCGCAAACTACCTGAATTCAGGTATGCGTGGGGAGCAGGCTGACACGAGTAGGCGCTTATCACCCCGCGCCCCGCGCCGATGGCTCTACGAGCCGGGCGCGCGGCGCGGTCTTTCCGTATCAGAAGTTCGCATTCACGCCCAGCCTGATGAGCCGCCCGCGTTGAATGGTCACAGGTGTGAGATAGGTCGGTCCGAGCTGCGTCAACCGGGTCAGGAGCGACGCAGTGTTCAAAAGAACGAAGACAAGAACTCCTTCCGCTCGTCATGGGTTCCATTACCCACAAATTCTGCGGAGGAGGCATTAAGCTTACTGGGGGGACCGCATTGTTGGCGGTGGCGGCCACGGCTCGTGCACAGGGTCAGGCGCCGGCGGCCGCGCCAGAGACGACGCTGGCTGACGCGCCGCTTGGTCCGTCGGTGACGATCACGGTCGAGCGTCGTGGCGACATCGTGCTCGTCGGTCTCAACCGCCCGTTCATCCAGAACCGGCTCGATCCGCCGACGCGGACGCGGCTGGCGGAAACCTTCTACCAGTATGAGCACGACCCGTCGCTGCGCGCGCTCGTCTTGTTTGGTCATGGCGAACACTTTTCGCGCGGCGTCGACGTCGATGCGTCGCAGGCGGGCATCATCGTCGGGCAACGCGCGGCGAGCACGGCGCCCACGCTCGATCCGCTCGGCAATACGCAACCGCATCGGTCGAAGCCGGTCGTCGTCGTGGCGCACGGCGACACGTGGAATCTCGGCCACGAGATCTATCTCGCAGCGCGCTCTACCGAACCGAGGACTTCATCGAAGGTCGGCGTGCGGAAGCCGAAGGCCGGCCGCCCAGGTATCAGGGGAAGTAGAACCGACGACGGTCAGTACTTATAGAATCCCTGTCCGCTCTTTCGACCCAATTGGCCGGCGAGTACCATTCGCTTCAGGAGTGGCGGCGGTGCGTACGCGGGCTCGCGGAATTCGTCGAACATGATGTTGGCGATGTAGTACGTCGTATCGAGGCCGACGAAGTCGAGCAGCGTGAACGGACCCATCGGATAGCCGCACCCCAGCGTCATCCCCTTGTCGATGTCCTCGAGCGTGCCCAGCCCGTTTTCGTACGCGCGAATTGCGTCGAGCAGATAGGGCACGAGCAGTCGATTGACAATGAAGCCGGGCCGATCGGGCGCGGTGATGGGCTCTTTGCCCAGCGACTGCGCGAACGTGAACACGGTCTGATACGTGTCGTCGCTCGTCGTCAGCGCGCGGATCACTTCGACAAGCTTCATGAGCGGCACCGGGTTGAAGAAATGCAGACCCCCGAAGCGATCGGGGCGCTTCGTCGTCGACGCCAACTCGGTGATACAGAGTGAGGATGTGTTCGACAGGAAAATCGTGTGATCTTTGACGAGGGGATCGAGGGCGGCGTAGGTCCGGCGTTTCTCGTCGAGGTTCTCGACGATCGCTTCGATGACCAGATCGCAATCCTTCAAGGCGTCGGTCGTCGTTGTGCCCGTCAAACGGACGAGCGTCGCGTCACGTGCCTCGGGCGTCACCTTGCCCTTCGCCACACCGTCTTCGAGAAACTTCTTGATGCGGCCGAGGCCCTTCCGCAGGAAGGTCTCGTCGACCTCGCGGACGATCGTCTTGTAACCCGCCGCCGCGCAGACCTGCGCGATGCCCGATCCCATCAATCCGCATCCCACCACGCCAACGGTTTTGATTTGCATGCGATATCCCCACGGCTGATCCGACACAAAGGGGAGAAAAGTACGTGTGCTCCTCTGTGTCCTTAGTGTCCTTTGTGTCGAATCAGCGTCGCAATGTAATCCCCTGTCTCACGAGTCCCGAGCGTGCCGCCGATTTCCTGCGTTCCCTGTCCGGCGACGACCGCCTCCTGAACGGCCGCTTCAATCGCGGCGGCTTCGTGCGTCAGTCCGAGGTACTCGAGCATCAGCGCCGCCGAGAGAATGGCGCCCATCGGGTTCGCCACGTTCCTGCCGGCCAGCGGCGGCGCCGATCCGTGCACGGGTTCGAACATCGACGTCCGCCCCGGATGGAGATTGCCTGACGCCGCGAGACCGAGACCGCCCTGCAGCGCGGCCCCGAGGTCCGTGACGATGTCGCCGAACAGATTGTTGGTCACGATCACGTCGAACTGCGACGGATCCTGGACCATCAACAGCGTGAGCGCGTCGATGTACAGATGACGGGCCTCGACGCCCGGGTACTGCGGCGCGAGTTCCTTGAAGACGCGCTGCCACAACGCATGACCGTGCGTCATCGCGTTGCTCTTGTCCGCCATGCAGACCTGCCGCCGTCGCTCGCCTGAAAGGCTCGCACTACGTCCGCCACGGTCGCTCGCCTGCGCGTACTCGAACGCGTGCTTCACGATTCGGTGCACACCTTTGTAGGTGTTCAGTTCTTCCTGAATCGCCACCTCATCATCCGTCCCGGCTTTGAAGCGGCCGCCGACGCCGACGTAAAGTCCTTCGGTGTTCTCCCGGAAGACCACAAAGTTGACGTCGGCCGGCGCACGGCCCTTGAGCGGGCAGAGCCGCTCGTCGAGCAGCTTCACCGGACGGTAGTTGACGTAGAGATCCAGCTCGAAGCGCGTGCCGAGCAGGATGTCACGCGCATGCCGGTTGTCCGGCACGCGGGGATCGCCCAGCGCGCCGATGAAGATCGCCTCGAAGTCGTCGCGCAGCATCGCGCAGCCGTTCGGCGGCATCGCGACGCCCGTCCGCAAATAGTGATCGGCGCCCCACGGCAGCGGCTCGAGATCGAACCGGCGGCCGAATACGTCACCGACGGTTCGAATGACTTTCACCGCTTCGGCGGTAACCTCGACGCCGATCCCGTCTCCGGGAATGACCGCAATCCTCACGGGGGAACCATTGGGGGTCGGCATGGATTAGCGGACAGATCCTTGCACGAACGAACCCCAAAACACGGGGAATCCTTCAGACGGTCTATGGCACGAATCCTGAAAGGATAGCGTGTGTCCGCAGGAGCGGACCACCATGATGACCAACGCCACCGCGGTCCAGGACCCCGATGAAAAAGACGAGGGCGTCCCGACGATCACAGTTCAGAAAGTGGCTGTCGTCAACGGCAATCGAGACGTCCTGCAGTGGCTCGAACCGCTCCTCGACGGCGGTCGCTGCGCGATCATGTTCGTGGAATCGACGCGACGCGCGTACTCGGACGTTAGACGCTTGCAGCCGAATTTGATCATCCTCTGCCTCGACATGGATGACATCGCCGGTTTCCACGTGCTCTCGATGCTGAAGCTGGACAGCCAGACGCGCGAGATCCCGGTCGTCACGTTCACGACGGATTGCGGCGGGCGCACACCCGCGGACGAACCTGTCGAGCCGCTGGATGCGGAGATGTTCCAGTCGAAGCCGGCCGCGTGGATGAACTGAGAAAAGATGCTATAGTCGTGCCAGATGGTGGCGCCCCGGTGAGTCCTACCGGCGACAAACGCGACACCGAGCGCATCCAGATTCTCGGTGAACTCCTCGGCGAGGTCATGGTGTTCCAGCCAATGGCGATCAAGGAGATCAGCCATGGCGGCGCCCAGGTGGAAACCAACTTTCCCCTTCATCTCGACTCGCTCCATGAATTCCGGTTGACGCTCGGCGATCGCTCCGTCGTCGTCAAGGGAAGGGTCGCGCACTGTAGCATCAGCGACGTCGAGCAGGAACTGGTCTTCTATCGCTCCGGAATTGAATTCATCGAGCCGTCCGAGCGCGTCAACGGCGTCATCGGCGAGTTCATCGCGGCCATCAACGACGGGCGACGCGCCCAGTAGCGTCACGGCCGGATCGTGCGAACGGTCGTGGTCGCGCGAGGCGGAGCGACGTAGGCGACAATGAAGCTCTCGTGACCGCCGGCGTCCACTTGAGATTCGCGTCGTAGCCTGACGGCGCGCGGCTGATCGTCGGCTGACCGCGGTCGGTCGTCACCGTCGGCGGCGGCGGGGCCAAGGCGAGCGTCGCGTCGAACTCGATCCCGCTTTGGCTGAACACGCGCGCCAGTTCAATCGTCAGCGCCGTCCCGCTCCCGTCGTCGTTCACGCCGGGCGCGGGATTGTCGAGCGGCGCGTTCGGATCGGCCGGCGGCGGCGCGACGGCGTCGGGATCGCGCGTGGCGCCACCGGCATTGCTGGCGCTCTGACCGCCCGGCCTCGCGACCGTGTCGTAGTGCCCGCTGACGTAGATCCGCCGCGGGCTGCGACCGGGGAGAATCGCCATCACGTTGCGGACCTCGACATCCCGTGTGATGCGGCCCTGCTTCGCCACCTGATAGGTGTCGAAGCCGACCTGGAGCTTCGGGCTGTAGCTCTTCAGCTCGTCGAGAATCCACTGCCGCGCCGCGCCGATCCCGCGGGTGGTTGAAGTGGTCGATGACAGCGTGCTGCGCGTTTCGAAGCTTTCGAGTTTCTTCAGGATGGCACCAAGCCGCTCTTCCGACACCGACGCCACCAGCTTCTCAATTCGCGGATCGATATCTTGCGCAGAGGCGGTCCGTCTGACGCCGAACAACACAACGACGATGGCGGCAATGGCAATTGAGCGGAGGCGCATCACTTCACCTTGAGGTATTCGAGGTAGTCGCCCGACTCGATCCGCGGCGCGCGGCCGAGCGGCGCGTTGTAGAAATACGCCCACGCCCGGACGGTTTGACCGTCCGACAACGTGACCGGCGTTTCGATCCGTGTGTACAGACTGGCGTCGGGCTGCTCGGGGCGAAACCCTTCGATTTCGTCGAGGGCTGCCAGCACGGCCTCACTCTCCAGCATCCGATGCACTTCGCCCCACACTTGACCATCAGCCGCGGGAACGGCCGCCGGGTAAATGCCCAGATCGAAAAGCGTCGCGCGAATCGATCCACGACCCACCGGCGTCAACTTCGCGTCGATGCGCGAGCGCCCTGGTCGCTTGAACCCGCTCATGAGCGTGCCGTAGGGACTGCTGAAAAATAAAATGGACACTATGCTGAAAGCGGCTCGAGCGTATAGTTCCACGCGGGATGGATGTTGTGACGCCGCAGATGGACGTCGTGCATTATGTCGTCTTCAACAGTGAGGCCTT